>JAGPCN010000175.1 GCA_018058035.1 Fuscovulum sp. | reverse complement strand
GCCTCGACCACCCCGGCATCCCCGACGCGCACCCGATCCTGGCGCGGCATTGGCCGACACTGACGCGCCTGATGGCGCGCTTCGACCAGGACCGCGGACCCGATGGCCTGATCCGCAGCCAGCCCGGGCGCCGCCTGTTCCTGGACTGGTCGGCGCAATCGCGCCAGGAACCGAACCTGACCTACAACCTGCGCCACCTGCACGCCCTGCGCCTGGCCGCCGACATCGCCCGCCGCCTCGGCCACGACGCGCCCCACGCCGCGCAGGCCGCCCGCCTGGCCGCGACCCTGCGCACCACCCATCGCACCGACGACTGGCGCGAAAGCCCCGGCGGCGCCCCGGCCTGCCAACTGGCGCTGGCGCTGCTGATCCTGACCGGCACCGTCACCGGGCCCGAAGCCGACACGCTGGCCGACCGGATCGAGACCGACACGCCCACCCCTGCCAGCCCCTTCATGCACCACTACATCTTTCAGGCGCTGGCATGCCTTGGCCGCGGCCCGGCGATCCGCCGCCTCATCGCCCGCCGCTGGGGCCCCTGGGCCGTGGCGGGCGAACCGACCACCTGGGAAAACTGGTCGATCGACTTCCCCGACGGATCGGCCTGCCACGGCTTCTCGGCCCATCCCCTCGGCTGGCTCTTGCGCGACACCTGAGGTCATTGCTCTTTTGCAAATACTCCCGCCGGAGGCGAAGGCCGCCACCGGGCGCAGGGCCACAGGATCAGCCGCCCCAGGTCCGCTCCAGCACCCGCAGCCAGTTGCCCTGCGCCAGCTTGCGCAGCAAAGGCGCGTCATAGCCATAGTCGGCCAGCGCCTGCATCAGCCGCGGCAGACCGCCGACATCGCCGATCACCGCCGGCGTGGTGCAGCCGTCGAAATCCGAGCCGAACCCCAGGTGATCCTCGCCCAGCCGGTCCAGCAGGTGGTCCATGTGGCGCAGGATCGGGTCCCAGTCGGTGTCCTCGACCCGGCGGCCATCCTCGCGCAGGAAGCTGACCGAGAAGTTCAGCCCCACCATCCCTCCGCTGTCGCGGATCATCCCCAGCTGCCGGTCGGTCAGGTTGCGGCTTGATGGGGTCACGGCATGTGCGTTGGAATGGGTGGCGACCAGCGGCGCGTCGGACAGCCGCGCGACATCGTCGAAACCCGCCTCGTTCAGGTGCGACAGGTCCAGCAGGATCTTCAGCGCGTTGCACTCGCGCACCAGCCGCTTGCCTGCCTCGGTCAGGCCCGGCCCGGTGTCGGGGCCAGAGGGGAAAGCGAAGGGCACGCCGTGGCCAAAGGCGGTCGGGCGGCTCCAGACCGGGCCGAGCGAGCGCAACCCGACGGCGTGGAACAGGTGCAGCATGTCCAGGTCTTCGTCAATCGCCTCGGCGCCCTCCATGTGCATGATGGCGGCCACGGCGCCCGCGGCCATTGCGGCGCGGATGTCGGAGACGCTGCGGCACAGCCGGAAGGCGCCGCCGCTTGCGCGCTCCATCCACATCAGGTGGCCGGCCAGCCGGGTGGCAGGGACGATGGCCTGGGCCTGCGGGATCGGGTCGGGCAAGGGCAGCCGGTAGGGCGGGCGCTCCATCTGCGCCTGGTAGTCGGCATCGTCGTGGCGCAGGGGCGAGGGCAGGTAGATCGCGAAGAACCCGCCGGCAAAGCCCGCCGCCCGCATCCGCGGCAGGTCAAGGTGACCCTTGCCCTCGCCGGTCAGGAAGATCGTCTCGCGGTGATCGGGATCGACCAGCAGGCGATAGAGCAGGTCGTTGTGGCCATCGAAGACGGGGATCATCGGGTCTCTCGCGCGGGGTCCAGCATGCGGTCGGCCGAGGCCTCGAACAGGCTGCGGGCATAGGGCGTGGTCATCCGGGCGGCGGCCAGGTCGTCGCGGGTCAGCTCCTCGACCGCGGCGCCGTGCTGCATCACCAGGATGCGGTCGGTCATGTGGTCGATCACCGCCAGGTCGTGGCTGACCATCAGGAAGGTCAGCCCGCGGTCCTGCCGCAGCCGGGTCAGAAGGTTCAGCACCTCGGCCTGCACACTGGCGTCCAGCGCGCTGGTCGGTTCGTCCAGCAGCAAGATCTGCGGCTCCAGCATCAGGGCGCGGGCGATGGCGACGCGCTGGCGCTGGCCGCCCGACAACTGGTGCGGATAGCGGAAGCGGAACGAGGCCGGCAGGCCGACGTCCTGCAGCGCCCGGACAACGCGGGCATCGGACCCGGGGATGCCGTGGATGGCCAGCGGTTCCGACAGGGTGCGGTCGATGGTGTGGCGGGGGTGCAGGCTGGCGTAGGGGTCCTGGAACACCATCTGCACCTGGGCACTGAAGGCGCGGCCACGCGGGGTGGGCAGGGTCTTGCCGCCGATGCGGATGGTGCCGCCCGAGACCGGGGCCAGGCCGCAAATCGCGCGCAGGATGGTGGACTTGCCCGAGCCGCTTTCGCCGACCAGGCCATAGCTTTCGCGCGCGCCGACCGACAGGCTGACGTTGCGCACGGCCTGGACGGCGCGACCCTGGGCGCGGAAGGTGACGGAGAGGTTCTCGATCTCGATCAGGCTCATGGCGTGCCATTTCCGCCCGAAGCCGATTTCCGCGCGGAAATCGTGCCGGAAATCGCGCGATTTCCGGTTCCCGGCCGCAATCTTGTGCAGAACAGTGTCATCCGGTGCCCTCCGCCGCCCAGGCGCCGGTCCGGTCCAGCCCGGGCAGGGGCGCGCGCGGGCCGCCGATGCGGGGCAGGCAGTTCAGCAATCCTTGCGTATAGGGATGCCGCGCCGCCATCAGGTCGCGCGCGGCAATCTCTTCGACGATGCGGCCCTTGTACATCACCAGCACTCGGTCGCAGAACCGCGCCACCAGGCGCAGGTCGTGGCTGATGAAGATCAGCCCCATGCCGCGGTCGCGGACCAGATTGTCAAGGATCGACAGCACCTCGGCCTGGACGGTGACGTCCAGCGCGCTGGTGGGTTCGTCCGCGATCAAGAGGTCGGGTTCGGGGATCAGCATCATCGCGATCATCACCCGCTGGCCCATGCCGCCCGACAATTCGTGCGGATAGGCCTCCATCACGCGCTCGGGGTCGCGGATCTGCACCGCTTCCAGCGCGGCGATGGCCTTGGCGGTGGCATCGCGGCGGCCAAGGCCGTCGCGCAGGCGCAGGCCCTCGGTCAGCTGGCGGCCCACGGTCATCACCGGGTTGAGGCTGTACTTGGGGTCCTGCATCACCATGCCGATGCGCTTGCCGCGCAGGGCGCGCATGTCCCTCTCCGAGGCCCGGATCAGGTCTTGCCCGTCGAACACCATGCGGTCGGCGCTGATCCGGCCCGGTGGGCGGATCAGCCGCAGCACGGCGCGGCCGGTCATCGTCTTGCCCGAGCCGCTTTCGCCGACGATCCCCAGCCGCTCGCGGCCCAAAGAGAACGACACGCCGCGCACCGCCTCGACCGGGCCGGTCTCGGTGTCGAAGGTCACGCGCAGGTTCTGCACCTCTAGCAGGCTCATTTCGGGGCGCTCCGCGGGTCCAGCACGTCGCGCAGGCCATCGCCCAGCAGGTTGAAGCCCAGCGAGACGATGAAGATGGCCAGGCCCGGCATGGTGGCCACCCACCATTGTTCGAACAGGAACTTGCGCCCCGAGGAAATCATCAGGCCCCATTCCGGCGTCGGCGGCTGCACGCCAAGGCCCAGGAAACCGAGGCCCGCCGCGATCAGGATCACGCCGGCCATGTCCAGCGTCACCCGGATGATGACCGAGGGCAGGCACATTGGCACCACATGCCCCGCGATGATGCGCGCAGGCCCCGCGCCTTGCAGGCGGACGGCGGCGATGTAGTCGGAATTTCGAACCGTCAGCGTCTCGGCCCTTGCCACGCGGGCATAGGGGGGCCAGGCGGTCAGGGCGATGGCCAGCACGGCGTTCTCGATCCCCGGACCCAGCACGGCGACCAGGGCCAGGGCCAGGATCAGCCGCGGGAAGGCCAGGAAGATGTCGGTCACCCGCATCAGCACGGCATCGACCCAGCCGCCGAAATAGCCCGCCACGGTGCCGATCAGCAGGCCCAGGACCGGGGCCGTCACCGCGACGAGGGCCACGATGTAAAGCGTGATCCGCGCGCCATAAAGGATGCGCGACAGGATATCGCGGCCAAAGTCGTCGGTGCCCAACAGGTTGCCGGGCGTGCCGGGGGGCAGCAGGCGGCGGCTCAGGTCCTGCACCAGCGGGTCGTGCGGCGCGATCAGCGGCGCCAGCGCCGCCACCGCCAAGAGAAGGCCCACGATCACCAGCCCCGCCATCGCCAGCCGGTTGCGGCGGATCCGCAGCCAGGCCAGCCACATCTGGCCGGCCCGTGCCTGCCGGCGCGAGGTCGGGCTTGGGTCCTGCAACCAGGCGCGCATCCCCGTCATGTCCGCGCCCTTGGGTCGACCAGCCGGTACAGGATGTCCGAGGCCATGTTCAGCGTCACGAAGGCCACGCCCACCACCACGGTGCCGCCCAGAACGGCGGGCATGTCGGCGGCAAAGAGCGCATCGGTGATGTAGCTGCCCAGGCCCGGCCAGGCAAAGATCGTCTCGGTCAGGACCGATCCTTCCAGCAGGTAGGCGTAACTGAGGGCAATGACGGTGATCAGCGGCACCATCACGTTCTTCATCGCGTGGACCCAGATCACCCGCCATTCGGGCATGCCCTTCACCCGCGCGGTGGTGATGTATTCCTGGCCCAGTTCATTCATCATGAAGCTGCGGGTCATCCGGCTGATGTAGGCCATCGAGACATAGCCCAGAAGGCCCGCCGGCAGGATGATGTGGCTGACGGCATTGCCGAACACGTCCCAGGCGCCGTTCAGGGCGCTGTCGATCAGGATCATGCCGGTATAGGGCGTCAGGGTGAATTCCATCATCATGTCATAGGTCGGGTCCAGCCGGCCCGGCCCCGCGACCCAGTCCAGCTGGCCGTAGAACACCAGCAAACCGATCAGCCCCAGCCAGAACACCGGCATCGAATAGCCCATCAGCCCGACGATCCGCACCACCTGGTCACTGATGCTGCCCGGACGGGTGGCGGCCAGCACGCCCGCGGGCACACCGACCAGGGTGCCGAAGATGGTGCCCAGGGTGGCCAGTTCCAGCGTGGCGGGGAAGAAGCGGGCGATATCCTCGGCCACCGGCATCGAGGTGCGGATCGAGGTGCCCAGGTCGCCCTGCACCGCGTCGCGGACATAGATCCAGAACTGCTGCCACATCGGCAGGTCCAGCCCCAGCTTGACCCGCACCGCCTGCATCTGCGCCTCGGTCGCGCGTTCGCCGACGATCGACAGCACCGGGTCAAAGGGCACCACGCGACCGATGATGAAGGTGATCAGCAACAGACCCAGCAGGGTCACGGCCAGCGACATCAGGCCAAGTGCGACCTGCCGCAGAAAGCGGAGCAGGCGCGAGGGCTGCCGGTCAGAAGAGGTCTGGGTCATGCGAAAGGCGGGCCGCCGCAGCCCTGCGCCGCGGCGGCCCTGTCGCTTACTTGGTGATCGTCCAGTAGGACACCGAGTCGGTCGCCCCGCCGGAGTAGAAGCCGGTCACGTTCGCCCGCATCGCATCCTGCCGGGCCTGCTGGAACATGAACACGAAGGCCGAGTTGTCGCGCACGCTGCGCTGCAGGTCTTCGTACATCGCCTTGCGCTTGGCGGTGTCCTGTTCCTGCACGGCGGCGCGGGTGATGTCCTTCAGCGCGCCCGGATCCCAGGCGGTGCGCCAGGCCAGGTAGCCGGTGTTGCCGGCCTCGTCGCTGTTGTCGGGGTTGTCGGCAAAGGTCGAGGCGTTGGTGTTCGGGTCGGGATAGTCGGGGCCCCAGGTCTGCAGGGTGACTTCGTGCTTGCGGCCGCGATAGGTTTCCAGGCCCTGCTTGCCGTCGCCCACATCCAGCACCACGTTGATGCCGATCTGGCCCAGGGTGTTCTGCAGCGAGGTGGCGATGTCCATCCGCTCCTGGTTGTTGCGGACGGTAAAGCTGATGTCGATGGGCAGCGTCAGGCCCGATTCCGCCATCAGCGCCTTGGCCTTCTCGATGTCCAGCGAATAGGGGTTTTCCTGCAGCGCACCCAGGAAGCCCTGCGGCAGGAAGTTCTGGTGCACGACCCACAGGCCCTTAAGGATGCTGTCCTGCATGCCGTTGTAGTCGATGGCCCAGCGGATCGCCTCTTGCACCTTGGGGTTGGCCAGTTCGGCCTTTTTCTGGTTCAGCGCCAGATAGTAGACTTGGCCGCCGACGTCGCCCTGGATCTTGACGTCGGCATTGCCGGCCAGCCCTTCCAGGTCGGTCGGCGTCAGTTCGCGCGCGACGTCGATGTCGCCCTTTTCCAACAGCAGGCGCTGCGTCGCGCCTTCGGGGATGTGCTGCATGAAGATGGTCTTCATCGGCGCATCGCCGCGCCAGTGGCCGGCGCGGGCCTCAAGCACATAGCCTTCGTTCGGTTTGAACGACTTCAGCACATAGGCGCCGGTGCCCGCGCTGTTCGATTTCAGCCAGGTGTTGCCCAGGTCGCCGTCGACCTCGTTCGCCATCACGGTCTTCATGTCGACGATGTTCGCCACGCCGGCGGTCAGGCAGTTGTAGACGAAGGACGGCGCATAGACCTTGTCGGTCTTCAGCGTGACGGTATCGCCGTCAAAGGTGATCATCTGGTCGACGTTTTCCGCCGTCAGGCCGAACTGGGTCAGGATGAAGGCCGGGGTCTTGTTCATCTTGACCACGCGGCGCAGCGAGAAGGCGGCGTCTTCGGCCGTCACCGGATTGCCGCTGCTGAAGGTGATGCCCGACTTCACCTTGAAGGTATAGGTCATGCCGTCTTCGCCGACCGCCCAGCTTTCGGCCAGGCCGGGAACCAGCTCGCCCGGTTTCGAGGGGTCCAGCTCGATCAGGGTGTCGTAGGTGTTGTTGTTCAGGTCGACGCCCGAGAATTCAAAGGCCTCGCCGGGGTCGATCGACACGATGTCGTCGATCGCGTCGGCCACCACCAGCGTGTCGGCCGGGGTTTCGGCGAACAGCGCCATGGGCGCGGTGCCCGCCATCAGCACGGCCAGGGCCGCGGCACGGGCAAATCCATGCGTCAGCTGCATTTCACATCTCCCTGTGATTGTTATCGAGGAGTCGGTCGAGCCGCTTCCTTGACCGATTGGACAAACGCGGCCCGGCGAAGTCAATGGAATTCCGCAGGCTTTCGTCCCGGGGCCGGTCAGGGCAGGGGGGCAAAGCCGTCGCGGTCCAGCGGCCAGACCGGGCGGCGGACGCGGGTGTAGGGCCGCAGATGCGCCTGCGGCGTGGCCAGCGCGCCGGTGTCGCAGACGATGACCTTGCCCGCCACGGGTTCGAAGGCCGCGCGGAAATGCTGCATCGACTTGACCACCAGGAACCGCAACCGGGCGAGGTCGATGCCAAAGGCGCGCACCTGTTGCAGGTCCAGCATCTGGCCGGGCAGGGTGACGACCAGGATGTCGATCCCCTGCACGCGGAAGACGGCGGTGGGGCCGAAGCTGTGGGTGATGCCGCCCAGGATCGGCCCGTCGCCGGTAAAGGTGCCGTCCGAGAGGTGGACGACCTCGCCGGTCAGCCGCAGCGGGCCGCCACCGAAAGAGGGGTCGCACTTGCCGCCAAGGTCCAGGGTAACGCGGTCTCCGACCTTGTGGCGGTGCAGGATCGCCGCCGCCTCGGGGTCGATCATCGGGGCGAAGGCGCCCGGCGCGGCGCCGGCCTCCAGCAGGGCCGCCAGCAGCGCGGTTGCATCGCCGTAGGCGCCGGCGCCGGGGTTGTCGGCATAGTCGGCGATGACCAGCGGGCCTTTTGCGGCGTCGAAGTCGCGCGCCTGGGCGGCGGCCTCGGCCGGGGTCAGGAAGGCGTTCGCCACCTTTCCGCGGCCATCCCAGATGCGGCGGGCAAGGGCGCGGGCGATCTCGGCGGCCCGCGTCTCGGCGCCCTGGTCATGGGTGACCAGCACCGTCGGCCCCATCTCGGTGATGTCGGCCTCGGAGAAGCCTGCGTTGATCGACACGGCCAGGATGCCCGGCTCGGCCTCATGGGCTGCCGCCGCGGCGTAAAGCGCCGCCGTTTCGGGCACGTCGGTGCGCCCGGCGTTGGCCTCGTCCAGCATCGGCACATGGGCGCGGAAGGTGCGGGGCCGGATTTCGCCCTTCATCGCCCGGTCCAGCAGGCGGCCGGCCTGCAGCCCGATCTTGCGCATGTCGACATGCGGATAGGTCTTGTAGCTGACCAGGATATGCGCCTGTTCCACCATCGCGGGGGTCACCATGGCGTGCAGGTCCAGCGTGGCGGCAATCGGCATATCCGGCCCGACGATGGCGCGCAGGCGGCGCAAGAGCTCGCCCTCGCCATCCTCGCAGAAGGTGGCGACCATGGATCCGTGCAGCGACAGCAGGATGCCGTCCAGCGTGGCGCGGTGCTCGGCGGCGGCGTCGCAGATGATGCCGGCCAGGTGGTCGAACGCCTCGCGCGAGACCGGCGCGCCGGGGTTGGCGTGGGCCGAGACGGTGTGCGTCACCTTCCAGCCGGCATCGCGGCCCGCATCCAGGAAGCCGGCGATTTCATCGTTCACGTCGCCAAAGCGGTCGATGGCGGCCTGGCCCAGGTCCAGCACATCGTCGCGGAAATCCTGCAAGGTGGTCTCGCCCCTCTTGAAGGTGTTGCTTTCATGGACGAATGCGCCGGTCAGGACGTGGAAGGTCATCGGGTGGGCCTTTCAAAGCGGGTGGAAGCAGGCAACGGGATGGGTGGGGTCGTCCGACAGCACGGGGCGTTCAGCGCGGCAGCGGTCGGACGCATGGGGGCAGCGGGCGGCAAAGGCGCAGCCGGGCGGCAGGGCGAAGGGGCTGGGAATCTCGCCGGTCAGCGGGGCCAGGCTGCGGCGCTGCGCCGGGTCGGGGGCAAAGCGCGACTCCATCAGGGCGCGGGTATAGGGGTGGCGCGGGGGGGCGGCGGGATCGGGCAGCACCTCGACCACCGCGCCCAGATACATCACCACGATCCGGTCGCAGAAGTAGCGCACCAGGCCCAGGTCGTGGCTGATGAACAGGTAGGTCAGGCCCATGCGGCTGCGCAGGTCGGCCAGAAGCGCAATGATCTGCGCCTGGATCGAGACGTCCAGGCTGGCGGTCGGTTCGTCCAGCACAACGAAATCGGGATGCAGCGCCAGGGCGCGGGCAATGCCGACGCG
>JAGPCN010000174.1 GCA_018058035.1 Fuscovulum sp. | reverse complement strand
ATCCTCGACGAGCTTGATGGGATGGCCGGCGGCGAGCGCGCGCAGCGAAAACTCGATGTCCTCGAGTCCTACGAACTCCTCATCAAACCCGTTTAGCTCACGGTAGATTTCGGTCCTGACGCCGCAGGTGCAACCGGAGGCGAAGCCGACTTCTCCGAAGGTGGCCAGCCTGCCTGGACGAGCAAGCGGCCGAGTGCCCGCCAGCCACGGGGCGTTGATCGAGGCAGTCTCGAGGCGGCCGGAGACAATCGGTGAGCTCCGTAGGCCCCTCGCCATTGCAGCGACCCAGCCGGGGTGGACGAGGTCATCCTGGATACCCCTGTCAACCGCTATGCCCTGCCGGCCGAGGCGCCGAAGGCCGCCGCCATCGCTGCGCCCGCCCCGGCCCCCAAGGCCGCGCCCGCCGCCTTGCCCGCCGCTTTGCCCCCGGCCCAGCCCCCCGGCGTCGATGCGGTGCAGGCCGCGCAGGCCGCCGCCGCCGCCGCCCGCACCCTGGACGACCTGCGCGCCGCGATCGAGGACTTTGCCCATTGCGACCTGAAGAAGGGCGCGCGCAACACCGTCTTTGCCGATGGCAACCGCAAGGCCCGCGTGCTGATCCTGGGCGAGGCGCCGGGCCGCGACGAAGACCAGGCGGGGCGCCCCTTCGTCGGCCGGGCCGGCCAGCTTCTGGACCGGATGTTCGCCGCCATCGGCCTGTCGCGGCACAGCCCCGACGCCGAAACCGCGCTTTACATCACCAATGTCATGCCCTGGCGTCCCCCCGGCAACCGCGACCCCGAGCCGGCCGAAATCGCCATGATGCGGCCCTTCGTCCTGCGCCACATCGAACTGGCGGACCCGGCGGTGATCGTGGCGATGGGCAACACGCCGCTGGTGGCGCTGACCGGGCAAAGCGGCATCCTGCGTGCCCGCGGCACCTGGGCGCAGGCGCTGGACCGCCCGCTTCTGCCGATGACCCACCCGGCCTACCTGCTGCGAAGCGGGCAGGACAACGACCCGCAGCGCAAGCGCAACGCCTGGGCCGATCTTCTGTCGCTGAAGCAAAGGCTTTCCGATGCTGCCCGTTGATCCTCTGGTCCTGCTGGCCTTCCTGCCCGCCGCGCTGGCGCTGAACCTGACGCCCGGGGCGGACATGATGTTCACCCTGGGCCAGGGGCTGAAGGGCGGCTGGCGGGCGGGCCAGGCGGCGAACCTCGGCATCGCGGCGGGCGGCATGGTGCATGTCCTGCTGGCCGCCCTGGGGCTGGCGGCGGTGCTCAAGGCGCATCCCGCGGCCTTCGAGACCGTCCGCTGGGCGGGGGTGGCGTACCTTCTGTGGCTGGCCTGGAAATCGCTGCGCGCCGGCCCGGTGACGGCGACCGAGGTCGCCCGCGCAGGTCACCTGCGCATCTTCCGCGAAGCGCTGGTGGTGAACCTGCTGAACCCCAAGGTGATCCTGTTCATCCTGTCCTTCCTGCCGCAGTTCGTCGATCCCGCCCGCCCGGTCGTGCCGCAGTTCCTGACCCTGGGCTCGGTGTTCTGCGCCGGCGGCCTCATGGTCAACGGCCTGGTCGGCGGCTTTGCCGGCACGATCGGCGGGCGCCTGGCGCGCTCGGCCAGCCTGTCGCGCTGGCTGGGCCGGGTCAGCGCCGGCATCTTCGGCCTACTGGCGCTGCGGCTTGCCGTGATGGAGCGTTAGGGATGGGCCGGATCGACGCCTCGCGGGCCTTCCTCCCCGTCCGCATCGCCGTCCTGACCGTGTCCGATACCCGCAGCCTGGCCGAAGACCGCTCGGGCGACACGCTGGTCGACCGGCTGACGGCGGCAGGGCACATCCTGGCCGCGCGCGACATCGTCACCGACGACCGCGACCGGATCGCCGACCGCCTGCGCGCCTGGGTGGCCGATCCGGCGGTGGACGTGATCCTGACCACCGGCGGCACCGGGCTGACCGGCCGCGACGTCACGGTCGAAGCCCACCGCGACGTCTACGAAAAAGAGATCGAGGCCTTCGGCACCGTCTTCACCTGGGTCTCGATGCAGAAGATCGGCACCAGCGCGGTGCAAAGCCGCGCCTGCGGCGGCGTGGCGGGGGGAACCTACCTCTTCGCGCTGCCCGGAAGCCCCGGCGCCTGCCGTGACGCCTGGGACGAGATCCTGGCCGCCCAGCTGGACTATCGCCACCGGCCCTGCAACTTCGTCGAGATCCTGCCGCGCCTGGACGAACATCTGCGCCGCAAGTGACCCGCCCGGCCAACCGGCACCTCCGAGACCCCGATCCCGCCCCCGACTTGCTCTTTTCGAAATACTCCGGGGTCCGGGGCAGCGCCCCGGGGCCGGCCACCAGATGCGCAGGCACCTGATTTCCCGCCGGATGTTGCGGCCAGGCCATAGCCAACCGCGCCGCGGCCTGTTAACCTTTGTGTACAAAAAGAACAAACGAGCAGGCATACAGGCTATGGGAACGGGCGGAAAAGCCACGTTCGTCATCTCCTGGTCTCAGACCGAAGTGGACGGCGTGCGCGCCGCCACCCTTGACATGCTGACGGTCGGCGCCGCCTGGCGCTGGACGGGCAAGGCCGTGCGCATCGATGCGCCGGCCGGGGTGCTGCTTCTGGAAGGGGCCGAAGGGGCGGCGGACATGCGCCGGCGGGCGGCGCGGATGGTGCAGCGGCTGATCGGGGTGGCCGTCGGGGGCACCGAGGCCGGCCCCGAGGCGCCGGACGAAAGCGACGACCTGGCCGACCAGTGCTTTCTGGTCACCGACGGGTTGCAGACCCATGCGGTGACGATCCTGCCGGTGCCCGACAGCGGCGCGCGGCTTTTGATGTTTCACGGCGACGTGCCGCCGGCCGACCGCGACCTGTGGATCGTGCGGGCGCAGATCGACCGTTCGGGTGGGGCTGCGGGCGACCGCGCCGGCGGCGGCGTGATCTGCTTTACCCCCGGCACCCGGATCCTGACGCCGGACGGCGCACGGCTGATCGACGAGCTGCGCCCCGGCGACAGGATCCAGACCAAGGACAACGGCGCCCAGGAAATCCTGTGGCGCGGCAGCCGCCGGATGACCGGCGCACGGCTCTACGCCATGCCGCACCTGCGGCCGATCCGGTTCCGCGCCGGCGCCCTGGGCAACGGCCGCCCGGACGGCGACCTCTGGGTGTCGCCGCAGCACCGGATGCTGGTGCAGGGCCCGGCGGCCACGGCGCTTTTCAACGCGCCCGAAGTGCTGGTGGCGGCCGAGGATCTGGTCAACGATCACTCGATCGCGGTCGATCTGGCAGCGCGCGAGGTCACCTACATCCACCTGCTGCTGGACAGCCACAACGTGATCTTCGCCAACGGGATGGAAACCGAAAGCTTTCACCCGGCGAACACCGCGCTGGACACCATCGACCCCAAGGACCGCGCCGGCCTCTTGGCGCTGGTGCCGGGGATCGAAGTCAACCCGCATTCCTACGGCGATTACGCGCGGCGCAACCTGTCCTCCAGCGAGGCCGCGATCCTGCGCCACGAAAGTGCGGCCGGCCGCGCGGCCTGACGCCTGGCGCGGGCCTCGTCGGTGACTTCGTCCCTCCTCGGTGCGGATCCCCCGCGAGGAGGAGACGAAGTCGAACGACGAGCCAGCGGTTGACACTGCTGGAATCGCCCGTATAAGCCCGCCACGGTCCCGGAAGAGATTCCGGGGCTTTTCATTGGTGTTGGCGGCCCCCGCAAGGGGATGCCTGTCGTCCCGGGCCTGATCCGGGAAAAGGACAACGCCCTTCTGAAACGACAAGAAGGAGATCAGCGATGACCAAACGCACCGCTGCCAAGTACAAGATCGACCGCCGCATGGGCGAAAACATCTGGGGCCGCCCCAAGTCGCCGCTGAACAAGCGCGAATACGGCCCCGGCCAGCACGGCCAGCGCCGCAAGAACAAGCTTTCGGACTTCGGCACCCAGCTGCGGGCCAAGCAGAAGCTGAAGGGCTACTACGGCGACCTGACCGAAAAGCAGTTCAAGAAGATCTACGCCGAAGCCGCCCGGATCACCGGCGACACCGGCGAAAACCTGGTGGGCCTGCTGGAGCGTCGCCTGGACGCCGTGGTCTACCGCGCCAAGTTCGTGCCGACCGTCTTCGCCGCCCGCCAGTTCGTCAACCACGGCCATGTCGTGGTGAACGGCAAGGCCGTGAACATCGCCTCCTACCGCGTGAAGGAAGGCGACATCGTCTCGGTCCGCGAAAAGTCGCGCCAGATGGCCGCGATCACCGAGGCCCTGGCCCTGACCGAACGCGACGTGCCCGACTACCTGGAAGTCGACAATCACAAGCTGACCGCCAAGTTCGTGCGCACTCCCGGTCTGGGCGACGTGCCCTATCCGGTGCAGATGGAACCGAACCTGGTCGTGGAATACTACGCCAAGAACTGATCCCTGCCCCTTGTCGGCAGAGAGGGGCCCGCCAGATCATGGCGGGCCTTTTGCATTCCAGGCACCGGAGATGGCGATGACGGACAAGAAGGGACTCGAGGCGCGGTTCGAAAGGGGCTTGTTCGCCAGCCGCTGGCTGATGGCGCCGATGTACCTGGGCTTGGCGATCGCGCTTGGCATGCTGACGGTGATCTTCGTCAAGGAGATGGTCTACTACCTGCCGCAGATCCTGGATCTGTCGGCGGAAAAGATGATCCTGGTCGCGCTGACGCTGATCGACCTGACGCTGGCCGCGAACCTGCTGTTGATCGTGATGTTCTCGGGCTACGAAAGCTTTGTCTCCAAGTTCGATTTCGACGTCGGCGAGGACAAGCCCGGCTGGATGGGCAAGGTCGATTTCGGCGGGCTGAAGATGAAGCTGATCGCCAGCATCGTCGCGATCTCGGGGATTCACCTGCTGAAGCGGTTCATGGAGATCAGCGACCTCGACACCGCCACCACCTTTGGCGAGACCGAGATGTTCTGGCTGGTCACCATCCACCTGACCTTCGTGGTCTCGGGCGTCCTGATGGCGCTGATGGACTGGCTGCAGGCCCGGTCCTACAAGTAACAGGAGATCTCCATGTCCTACCCGGTTCACGCGCGCATCGACGGCGCGCTGGTGATGATCGGTTTCGGCTCGATCGGGCGGGGCGTGCTGCCGCTGATCGAACGCCACATCGCCTTTGACCGGGCACGGTTCACGGTGATCGAACCCACGGCCGACTTTGCCCACCTTCTGCGCGACCACGGCGTGCGGCATCTGCAAGTGGCGCTGACACCCGACAATTTCGCCGACATCCTGCGCGGGCTGTTCCCCGAGGGTCGCGGCATGATCGTCAACCTCTCGGTCGATGTGGATTCGGTCGAGGTGATGAAACTGGCGCAAGAGATCGGCGTGCAGTACATCGACACCGTGGTCGAACCCTGGCCGGGGTTCTACTTCGGCTCGACCCTGCCGAATGCCGAGCGCACCAACTATCCGCTGCGCGAGCGCGTGCGCGAACTGGGCAAGGCCTATGCCGGCGGGCCGACCGCGGTGTCGTGCTGCGGGGCCAATCCGGGGATGGTGTCCTGGCTTCTGAAAGAGGCGCTGCTGCGGCTGGCGGCGGATACCGGCGTCACCGCCGACCCGCAAACCCGGGCGGACTGGGCGGCGCTGATGCAGGGGCTGGGCGTCAAGGGCATCCACATCGCCGAACGCGACACCCAGGTCTCGACCAAACCCAGGCCGCAGGGGGTTTTCGTCAACACCTGGTCGGTCGACGGCCTGCTGTCCGAAGGCTACCAGCCCGCCGAACTGGGCTGGGGCACGCATGAAAAGCGGCTGCCCCCGCATGGCCATGCCTTCGACCACGGCCCCGGCTATGCGATCTGGATCGACCGGCCCGGCGCCGATACGCGCGTTCGCAGCTGGTGCCCCGGCGTCGGCCCGCAATTCGGCCTTGTCATCACCCATAACGAGGCACTGTCGATCCCCGATTACTATACGGTCTGGCAGGACGGAAAGGTCGCCTACCGCCCGACCTGCCATTACGCCTATCACCCCTGCAACGACGCCATCCTGTCCCTGCACGAGGTCAACGGCACGGGCAAGCTGCCGGAAACCCATCATATCCTGACCGTCGACGAAATCGTGGCGGGGGGCGACGACCTGGGCGTCCTGCTGTACGGCCATGCACGCGGTGCGATGTGGTACGGCTCGCGGCTGACCACCGACCAGGCGCGGCGGCTGGCGCCCTATCAGAACGCGACCGGCATGCAGGTCACCAGCGCGGTGTTGGCGGCGATGATCTGGACGGCCGAGAACCCGGCGATGGGTTTCGTCGAGGCCGACGAGATGGACCACGCCCGCTGCCTTGAGGTCCAGCGCCCCTACCTGGGGTCGATCGAGTGCCACTACACCGACTGGACGCCGCTGGCGCACCGCATCAACCGCTTTGCCGAGGACCGAGACGAGGCCGACCCCTGGCAGTTCACCAACTTTCTGGCGGTCTGACCCTTAGAAGACCAGCCGCAGGGTCAGCGCGCCGACAAGCTGGCCTTCGCGCTGCGTCTCGAACTCCTTGCCCAGCCAGGTCAGGCCGTAGAACGCCGAGGCGCGGTCGCCCTGCCAGGCGACCCCGGCGCGCAGCCGGCTGCGGCTGTCCGACAGTACGGCCGCGCCGCCATCGGGCAACAGTTCGCTGTCGAACACATGCGCCACGTCGCCGCCCAGGATCAGGCTGAAGCCCGGCGTCAGGCTGCCCGCCACCGCGCGATAGCGGTGCCCGGTGACCTGTTCGCGCAGCATCAGCGCGCCGTCGCCGAACTGGCCCAGGGTCAGGTCGAACCCGGCGCGGACAAAGGTTTCCAGCCCGGCCTGCGCCTCGACAAAGGGGCGGATCGTGCCGGCGTCGCCGAACGACAGGCTGCGCCCGATCTCGGCCACCAGGGTGGGGTGAAAGCCGTTCGGGATCTGGTTCGCCGCCACCAGCGGCAGCGGCAGGTCCAGCACCCGGTGGATTTCTTCCTGGATGTCGGACAGCCGGGTCTGCGGGCCGGTGAACACCAGGTCGGCGCCCAGGCTGGTCTCGAACCCGGCCAGGTCGAAATGGCTGTGCAGGCCCAGCGACAGGACGCCGGCATAGCGGCGGTCGCCGGGCGGCGGGGCGGTCAGGCTTTCGGGCGCGATCACCTCGGCCCGGCCGCGGAACTCCAGGATCTCGCCGAAGGTGGCGGGCAGGCTGCCCTGCCAGGACGGTCCGCGCACCCGGCTGACGGTGTAGGACCCGGTGCGCCAGCGGTCGCGCATGTCGCCAAGCGCATCGTTCACGAAGGCCCGGCCCCAGCCCAGCGTCACCCGCTCCTGCGCCGCGGCCGGAACCGCCAGACACAGCGCCAGCGCCATCACACACGCCCGAAAACCCGTCATCGTCGCCCTGCTTTTCCTGCCACGCGCACCGCAACCCTAGCCCGCCCGGGCCGCCGCCGCGAGGCTTTCGACCTGCCCCCGCAGCTTTCGCCGCCGACTGTGGCCCGGATCGGGCAGGGGCCCGGCAATTTCGCGGTTGTCTCAGGCCCGCCCGGCGGTCGCCGACAGGGTCACGGGATCGACCCCCAGCAGCCGCAGCGCGCCGGCCCATTTCGCCGGGTCCTCGTCCGAGAACACCAGCTCGCCGGCCGCATCGCAGACCAGCCAGTCGTTGCGGGCAATCTCGTCCTCAAGCTGGCCAGGCCCCCAGCCGGAATAGCCAAGCGCCAGCAGGGCGCGCGCCGGGCCGGTGCCGCCGGCCAGCGCTTCAAGGATATCCAGCGTGGCCGTCATGCGCAGGCCGCCGGGCACGGTCATCGTGGCCTCGCCACCCGCCCAGTCGTCGGAATGCAGCACAAAGCCGCGGCCGCGTTCGACCGGGCCGCCGACGCGCACCCGGATGTCACGGGTGCCGTCGCCGCGCCCGATACCCAGGTGGTCCAGCAACCCGCCGAACGACAGGTCGCCCGCCCGCTTGTTCACGATCAGGCCCATCGCGCCTTCGTCGGAATGGGCGCAGATCAGGATCACGCTGCGCTGAAAGCGCGGATCGCCCATGCCGGGCATCGCGATCAGTAGCCGTCCTGCAAGGTCCATGCTGCTCATGGCCGTTCCTTCCCGGCCGTTCCTGTCCATGCCGTCAAGATGGCCCTTTGGCCGCGATATCTCAAGTGCCGGGATCATGACCTTGGGTCCTGCGGGCCACAGGTCACGCCGGCTGAAGGGGATGTGATTTCCCTTCGCGCCGCCGCTGCCTATCCTGCGCCGCATGAGTCTGCCCCTGACCCTTGCCGCGACGGCCCTGGCCGTGCTGACCGCCCTGACGGTGCCCGCCCTGGCCGAGGGCACCTCGCAGGACGACGTCCTGCGCGGCGACCTCTTGGCCGGCTGGCAGGTCAAGCCGGGCGCCCATATCGCCGGACTGCGGCTGCAACTGGCCAAGGGGTGGAAGACCTATTGGCGCAGCCCGGGCGATGCGGGCATTCCGCCGCAGTTCGACTGGTCGGCCTCGGAAAACCTGAAATCGGTGCGGGTGCTGTGGCCCTCGCCCACGGTGTTCCACACCGCGGGGTTCCGCACCATCGGCTACAAGGGCGGCGTCGTGCTGCCGGTCGAGGTGGTGGCGCAAGACCCCGCGCGCCCGGTGGTGCTGCGCGCCGCGGTCGAACTGGGGGTCTGCCGCGACATCTGCATGCCCGCCTGGCTGGAGCTGTCGGTCGAGGTGGCGCCCCCCGGCGCCCCCGATGCCGAGATCAGCGCCGCGCTGGACGCCCGCCCCGACAGCGCCGCCGAGGCCGGGGTGCGCGACGTCTCCTGCGCGGTGGAGCCCATCGCCGACGGGCTGCGGGTGACGGCGGACATTGCGATGCCCGGGGCCAGCGGCGAAGAGACCGTGGCCTTCGAGACCGACGACCCCCGCGTCTGGGTGGCCGAGTCGCAGGCTCGCCGGCAGGGCGACCGGCTGGTCGCGGTGACCGAGATGGTCGGCCCCTCGGGCGCGCCCTTCGCGCTGGACCGCTCGGCGCTGGTGATGACGGTGATCTCGGAGGCCGGCGCGGTCGAAATCAGGGGCTGCCCGGCGCCCTGAGCGGGCGACAGCGGGCGCGGAACCCTCTGGCCTTGGCGGCCCCCCGCGGGTATGAACCGGGCCTGTGACCCTGGGGTATCCGATGACCAACCTGATCCGTCCGCAGCCCGGCATCCTTGACATTGCGCCCTATGTCGGCGGCAAGGCCGGGCCTGCCGGTGCCGCCAACGCCGTCAAGCTGTCGTCGAACGAAAACCCCTTCGGCCCCTCGGAC
>JAGPCN010000385.1 GCA_018058035.1 Fuscovulum sp. | reverse complement strand
ACCTGGGCCGGCGACCTGTGGCAGGGTCCGGCGCGGGCGCGGTTCATGGGGATGCAGGGGGCGGCGATCTCGGCGGCGGGCATCGTCTTCATGCTCGCGGGCGGGTTTCTGGCCAGCTACCACTGGCGCGGGGCTTTTGCCGTCTATGCGCTGATCCTGCCCATTGCCGTGCTGGCCTATCTTGCGCTTGGGCCCCATGCCCGCCGGATCGCGGTCGAGAGGGACCGTCCGAAGCCCGCCAGATCGACCGCCGACCGCTTTCCCTGGGCGGCCTATGCCTTCATCGCGCCGCTGGCGTTCCTGTTCCAGGTCGCGTTCTACGTCACGCCGACCCGGTTGCCGTTCCATCTGGAGGCGCTGGGGACAACCAGCCCGCTGGTGGTGGGTGCCCTGATGGCGGCGCTTGTCACCGTCTCGGCCCCGGTGGCGCTGATGTATGGCCGCATCCGGGCGCGGATCAGCGCCATGACGATCTTCGGCCTGTCCTTCGTGCTGATCGGCCTGGGGTTCCTGGCCCATGCCACGGCGTCGGATTGGCACGGCGTGTTGCTGGGCTCGCTGATCGCGGGTCTGGGGATGGGGATCTCGATGCCGAACTACACGACCTGGTTCCTGGCCCGAGTGCCCGCGTCGATGCGGGGGCGGGCGTCGGGGCTGCTGACCACCGCCTTCTTCCTGGGGCAATTCGCTTCGCCCCTCGTCTCGGCCCCGCTGGTGGCCTGGTTCGGGTTGGCGGGGACGTTTGCAGCGGTCGGGATCGGGCTGGTGACGCTGGGCGTCGGGCTTTGGGTCGCCAATGCTGTGCGGCCGGAGCCCATGGCGATCGAGGCATAATGCAAAAGGGCGGCCCAGACGGGCCGCCCTTTTCCATTGCACGGCCAGGGGTCAGCCGTCGGACCGCGCCTCCTTGACGAAATCCTGCATCGTCTCCAGCGGCGCATAGCCACGCATCACCATGTCCTTCAGCACGAAAGCCGGGGTTCCGGTGATGTCCATCTGTTCGGCCAGCGCATAGTTTTCCGCGATCACCGCCTGCACCTCTGGCGCCTGCATCCGGTCAAGGATCGGCTTGGCCTCGAACCCCAGGTCGGTCGCCAGCCGCGCCAGGGTTTCCGGCGTCGGCTCGCCTCGCAGCGTCATCAGCGCGTCATGCGCCTTGGCATAGGCCTCGTCCCCGTGCAGCTGGCGCAGCGCAATGGCGAACTGGGCCGAAAGCATCGAGGCTTCGCCGAGGATCGGGAATTCCTTGACCACGAAGCGGATGTTGCCATCGGTCTTGATCAGCTTGTCGACCTCGTCATAGGCCTTGCGGCAATAGCCGCAGCGGTAATCCATGAACTCGACCAGGGTGATGTCGCCCTTCGGGTTGCCGCCGACCCAGTCGTTCGTGTTGGCGAAGATCAGGGCGCTGTTCACGGTGATGAACTGGGTGTCGCGGGCCAGCGCCGCGTCTTCCTCGCGCCGTTGCAGCACGTCCATTGCCTCGATCAGCACTTCGGGGTGATCCAGAAGATAGGCCCGCATCTCGTCGCGGAAGGCCTTGCGTTCGGCATCGGTCATCGTGCTGACCGCGCTGTCCGTCGCGGGGACGGTCTGGGGCAGGTCTTCGGCATAGGCGGGAAGGCTGGCTAGGCCGGCGATCAGGCCAAGGGCAAGGCGGGTCATGCGGTCTCCTGAAGGGCCGCGAGGTCTGCGGCGGGCGGCAGGATAGGGGCGGGGTCCGGGCAAGACAAGGCGCTCGCCGTTTCGTGATCCGCCCCCGAGCGCGGCGATTTACAAAAGCGGGGCAAGCGGGGATAAGGCGGCGATGACAGCCCTTCGCCCGCTTCTTGCCCTCATGATGCTTGTGCTGACCCTGGCCGGTCCGGCGGCGGTGGCCGAGGATCTTTCGGCCCTGGCGAAGGTCAATCCGTTGCGCTCTGGCATCGTGGCGCGGGGGGACGGCGGGCTGGAGCTGAAGGTGGCGCTCAGCCAGCCGGTGCCCTGGCGCCTGCGGCTGATGGACAATCCGCCCCGGCTGGTGATCGACGCGCGCGAGATCGACTGGCGCGGGGTCGAGGCGCTGGCGGTGGTGCGCCCCGGCGTCTCGCTGCGGGCCGGGGCCTTCCGGCCGGGCTGGTCGCGGCTGGTCTTGGAACTGGCGGGCCCGCTGAAAGTGGCGCGGGCCGAGATGGTGACGGGCGACGAGCCGCGGATCGAGCTGGTCCTGGCCCCGACCGACGCCGCCAGCTTTGCGCTTGATGCTGCGCGGCCCGACCTGCCGGACTGGGCCTTGCCCGAGGCCGCCGCAGTGGTGCCGCCGCTTCCCGAGGGCGGCGGCCCGCTGGTCGTGGTGCTTGACCCCGGCCATGGCGGGATCGACCCCGGAGCAGAGCGCGAGGATCACAGCGAAGCCGCGCTGATGCTGACCTTCGCGCGCGAGCTGAAAGAGGCGCTGGTCCGCGACGGGCGCTTCCGGGTGGTGCTGACGCGCGAGGAAGATGTGTTCGTGCCCCTGGAAACCCGTACCTCGCTGGCGCGCGGGGCGGGGGCGGATGTGTTCCTGTCGCTCCACGCCGATGCGCTGGCGGAAGGCGATGCGCAGGGGGCCACGGTCTATACCCTGTCCGAGGATGCCTCGGACGAGGCCTCGGCGGCGCTGGCCGAACGGCATGACCGCGACGATCTGCTCGCGGGGGTCGACCTCAGCG
>JAGPCN010000173.1 GCA_018058035.1 Fuscovulum sp. | reverse complement strand
GCCAGCCCGTTGAAAACGCCGGAAAAGGTGTTCTGGGGCGGTTACTCCGGCTACTGGGCAGACCCGGACGGCCACGTCTGGGAGGTCGCGATGAACCCGTTCTGGCCGCTGGCCGAAGATGGAAGTCTGACTCTGCCATGACCGTCTCGATGTCTGAACTTGCCCTTTATGCGCTTGGCATGGCGGGGCTTTGGGCGGTGCCTGGCCCGGTCTGGGTGGCGCTGACCGCGCGCGCCCTGTCGGGCGGATTTGCCGCAGCCTGGCCGCTGGCGGTCGGCGTGGCGATCGGCGACCTGATCTGGCCGCTGGCGGCCATCCTGGGCCTGTCATGGATCGAAGGCGCCTATGGCGATTTCCTGTCGGTCTTGCGGTGGGTGGCGGCCGGCATCTTCCTGGTCATGGGCATCCTGCTGATCCGCAAGCCCGCCGCCACGTTGGCCACCGACAGCCGGATGACGCGCCCCGGCCTCTGGGCGGGCTTTTCTGTTGGCGTCGCGGCGGTGATCGGCAACCCCAAGGCGATCCTGTTCTACATGGGGGCGCTGCCCGGGTTCTTCACGCTGGAAACCCTGACGCCTGCCGATACCGGCGCCATCATCGCCCTCTCGGCGTTGATCCCGATGGTCGGAAACCTGGGCCTGGCGCTGTTCCTTGACCGGGCCCGGCGGCTTCTGTCCAGCCCCGAAAGCGTGCGGCGGCTGAACGTCACCTCGGGCATCCTGCTGGTCGGCGTAGGGCTGGTCATCCCCTTTCTCTGACCACAAAATCTGGTGCCCTGCGCGTGACATTGCCGGGGCAAACCGCTATAACTCGCGGGCAATTTCAGGGGTTCCCCACGCATGGCCGAAGCGCCCAAGAAAGCCGCCGAATACGGCGCTGATTCGATCAAGGTTCTCAAGGGGTTGGAGGCTGTTCGCAAGCGCCCCGGGATGTACATCGGCGACACCGACGACGGCTCGGGCCTGCACCACATGGTCTACGAAGTCGTCGACAACGGCATTGATGAAGCGCTGGCCGGGCACGCCACCGAAGTGGTGGTGCGCATCCACGCCGATGACAGCGTTTCCGTCCGCGACAACGGCCGCGGCATCCCCGTCGACATCCACGCGGAAGAGGGCGTCAGCGCGGCCGAGGTCATCATGACCCAGCTGCACGCCGGCGGCAAATTCAACAACACAGACGACAGCGGCAATGCCTACAAGGTCTCGGGCGGCTTGCACGGGGTCGGCGTTTCGGTCGTCAACGCGCTCTCGGAATGGCTGGAGCTGACGGTCTGGCGCAACGACACCGAATACCGCGCGCGCTTTGAGGACGGCGATTGCGTCGTGCATGTTCACGAGGTCGGCCCCGCGCCCGGCCGCAAGGGCACCGAGGTGCGCTTTCTGGCCAGCGCCAAGATCAACCGGCCGGACGGCACCTTCTCGAACCTCGACTACAGCTTCAAGACGCTGGAAACCCGGCTGCGCGAACTGGCCTTCCTGAACTCGGGCGTCCGCATCATCCTGGAAGACGAACGCCACGCCGAACCGCAGCGGATCGAGCTGTTCTACGACGGCGGCGTGCGGGAGTTCGTCAAGTACCTCGACCGATCGAAAACCAGCGTGATGGCCGAACCGATCTACATGGTCGGCGAACGCAACGGCATTGGCGTCGAAGTGGCGATGTGGTGGAACGACAGCTACCACGAAACCGTACTGCCGTTCACAAACAATATCCCGCAACGCGACGGCGGCACCCATCTGGCCGGCTTTCGCGGCGCGCTGACCCGCACGATCACCTCTTATGCCCAATCCTCGGGCATCGCCAAGCGCGAGAAGGTGGATTTCACCGGCGACGACGCCCGCGAGGGGTTGACCTGCGTCCTCTCGGTCAAGGTGCCGGATCCGAAATTCTCAAGCCAGACCAAGGACAAGCTGGTGTCGTCCGAGGTTCGTCCGGCGGTCGAGAACCTGGTGAACGAGAAACTCTCGGAGTGGTTCGAGGAAAACCCGGCCAACGCCAAGATCATCGTCGGCAAGATCATCGAGGCCGCCCTGGCGCGCGAGGCCGCCCGCAAGGCGCGCGAACTGACCCGCCGCAAGACCGCGATGGACGTCAACTTCCTGGCCGGAAAACTGAAGGACTGTTCGGAAAAGGACCCCGCGAAATCCGAGCTGTTCCTGGTCGAGGGCGACAGCGCCGGCGGCAGCGCGCAGACTGGGCGCGACCGCAAGAACCAGGCGATCCTGCCCCTGCGCGGCAAGATCCTGAACGTCGAACGCGCGCGGTTCGACAAGATGCTGTCCAGCCAGGAAATCGGCAACCTGGTGATGGCGCTTGGCACCGGAATCGGGCGCGACGAATTCAACATCACCAAGCTGCGCTACCACAAGGTCGTCATCATGACCGACGCCGACGTGGACGGCGCGCATATCCGCACGCTCTTGCTGACCTTCTTCTTCCGGCAGATGCCGGAGCTGATCGAAGGCGGCTACCTCTACATCGCGCAGCCCCCGCTCTACAAGGTTTCGCGCGGGAAGTCAGAGGTTTACCTGAAAGACCAGGGCGCGCTGGAAGATTACCTGATCGAACAGGGCGTCGAAGGCGCGGTGCTGCGGCTGACCACCGGCGAAGACATCGCCGGGGCCGACCTGGCGCGCGTGATCGAAGGCGCCCGCGCCTTCCGCAAGGTGCTGGACGTCTTCCCCATCCATTATCCCCGCCCGATCCTGGAACAGGCTGCGCTGGCCGGCGCTTTCGATCCGGGCCGCGCCGACGCCGACCTGCAGGCCGTGGCCGACATCGTCGCCAAGCGGCTGAACCTGATCGCGCCGGAATACGAACGCGGCTGGCTGGGGCGCATCACCCAGGACCACGGCATCCGCCTGTCGCGCATCCTGCGCGGGGTCGAGGAACTGCGCACACTGGACGGTGCCGTCCTGCGCTCGGGCGAGGCGCGGCGGCTGTCGCAACTGGCCGGCCAGCACCGCGAGGTCTATCGCGACCCCGCCCGCCTGGTCCGCAAGGACCGCGAGCAGCCGATCCACGGCCCTGTCGACCTGCTCAAGGCCGTCCTGGCCGAGGGCGAAAAGGGCCTGTCGCTGCAGCGCTACAAGGGGCTGGGAGAGATGAACCCCGAACAGCTGTGGGAGACCACGCTGGACCCCGAGGCCCGCACCTTCCTTCAGGTCAAGGTCGAGGATCTGGCCGAGGCCGACGACATCTTCACCAAGCTGATGGGCGACGTGGTGGAACCCCGGCGCGAGTTCATCCAGCAGAACGCGCTGTCGGTCGAGAACCTGGATTTCTGACGCTCAGGCCGGCAGGTACCACAGCGCCAGGAACGGCGCGTCGACCGCCCGCATCCGGTGCAGGATGCCGGGCGGGTTATAGATCGCGCCGGTCGGGCCGGGGTCCGTCCAGTCCAGTTCGGCATTCCACCACTCGCCCGGCGACAGCGACAGGTAGACCTCTTCGGGCGGATGGTCGTGGTCGACATAGTCGACCCGCGGCCCCAGGACCGAGGCGCCGACCCACAGGTCGTCGCGCTCTTCCAGGCCGCCAGGTCCGATGATCGTGGCGTTGGCGTGGCCGTTCCAGAACGCTGCATCCTCGGGCCGGGCCGATGACCGACGCTTCCACGGCAGGTCAGGCGCCAGGGCGGCAAAGGCCTTGGCCAGATTGGCCCGCGGCCCCGTTGCGGCCGCCGCCAGCGCCGGTTCCAGCCAGGCGCAGGCCGTGGGCCATTCCGGCGCCGGGTCGCGCACGGCGCCCGTCGTGGCCGACCACCTTGCGCACAGGCGATCAGCTGCCGCCGCCGCCGGGCCGGTGCAATCCTGCCTCAGAAAACGTTCGGACTGGTCGAGAAAGGCTTGCAACTGGCCTGACCGGATCATGCGGACCCCCCGTTCGACGTGGCGACCCCGGCAGGACTTGAACCTGCAACCTTCCCCTTAGGAGGGGGACGCTCTATCCGTTGAGCTACGGGGCCACGCGACCTCTTCAATGCACAATGCCGCCGCTCAAGGCAACCTTGCGATTTTCGCCCGGCGAAAAAGAAAAAGGGGGAGTGAATTTTGGCCCACCACTCCCCCTCGGGGCCCGCGCGTCACGGGTTGAGAGCTTGCACGACGCACGAGTATCGTCAGCCCTGCGGCTGTTAGCGCTATCAATAGCAGACGAATGGACCTTGGACAAGGGCCGCCTTTGGCGCTAACAAGGATAAAACAGCGGACGTTTGCCTTGCCCAAGCCCCCCGTTCCAGACCCCCGCCGAACCCTGACGCTGCGCGACGTCTCCGAAGCCTCGGGCGTCAGCGAGATGACGGTCAGCCGGGTCCTTCGCAACCGCGGCGACGTGTCCGAGACCACGCGCGAACGCGTGCTGGAGGCGGCGCGGTCACTGGGCTATGTGCCGAACAAGATCGCCGGGGCGCTGGCCAGCCAACGCGTCAACCTGGTCGGCGTAATCATCCCCTCGCTGTCCAACATGGTCTTCCCCGAGGTGATGACCGGCATCTCGGAAGTGCTTGAAGATACAGGGCTTCAGCCCGTCGTTGGGGTGTCGAACTATCACCTCGACCGGGAAGAGCAGGTGATCTACGAAATGCTGTCCTGGCGCCCATCGGGGCTGATCCTGGCTGGTGTCGAGCATACGGACGCCGCCCGCGCCATGCTGGCCCAGGCCGGAATCCCGATCGTCGAGATCATGGACATTGACGGTCAACCCGTTGATTCCGCAGTTGGAATCTCGCACTATCGGGCGGGCCGGCAGATGGCCGAGACGATCATCGCCGCGGGCTACCGCCGCATCGCCTTTCTGGGCACGCACATGCCCTCGCTGGACACCCGGGCGCGCAAGCGGCTGGAGGGGTTCGAAGAGGTGCTGGCCCGCGCCGGGCTAAGCCTGGTGGACCGCGAATATTATGTTGGCGGCTCGAGCCTGTCGAAGGGCCGCGAAATGACCGAGGCCCTTCTGACACGTACGCCGGACGTCGATTTCCTGTATTATTCCAATGACATGATCGGGGCAGGCGGGCTGTTGTGGTGTCTTGAACGCGGGCTGGACGTGCCCGGCAAGATCGGCCTGGCCGGCTTCAACGGCATGGAGTTGCTGGACGGGCTGCCGCGCAAGCTGGCGACGATGGATGCCTGCCGGCTGGAGATCGGGCAGAAATCGGCCGAGATCATCGCGGGCAAGCGCTCCGGCGGGGTAATCGGCGGCGAGGTGATCGAACTGACACCGACCCTCGACCTGGGCGACACCATCCGCCGCAGCTGAGCGGCAGCCGCTCAGGCGGTCAGCACCGCGCCGGCAAAGCCGGTGATGCGGGCGCTGACGATGGTGCCTTCGTGCTGGTCAGAGGCAAAAGCAACCTCGGTAAACTGCTCGGTCCGGCCCATCCGCGGGCTTTCCATCAGCACCCGGTGCGTGATGCCCTGCTGGGCAGCCAGGTGCTTCGCCAAGGCGGCCTCGCCTTCGGCGCGCAGCCGTGCGGCACGGTCGCGGATAGCCGGCCCCGGCACTTGCGGCATGCGCGCCGCAGGAGTGCCCTTTCGCGGGCTATAGGGAAATACATGCAGGAAAGTCAGACCGCATTCCTGAACAAGCATTCGAGATTTATCGAACATCTGTTCGGTTTCAGTCGGAAACCCGGCAATGATGTCAGCACCGAACACCATGTCGGGACGCAGACGGCGTGCCTCTTCGCAGAACCGGATTGCGTCGTCGCGCAGGTGCCGACGCTTCATCCGCTTCAGGATCAGGTCGTCACCGGCTTGTAGCGACAGGTGCAAATGCGGCATCAGGCGTGGTTCGGTTGCGATCGCCTGCATCAGCGCCGCGTCCGCTTCGATCGAATCGATGGACGAGATCCGCAGCCGCGGCAGGTCGGGTACCAGCCGCAGGATGCGCAGGACCAGATCGCCCAGCCGAGGCGTCCCTGGCAGGTCTGCGCCCCAGCTGGTCAGGTCGACCCCGGTCAGCACGACCTCCAGAAACCCCTTGTCCACCAGGCGCTTGATCTGCTCGACCACCACACCCGCCGGCACCGACCGCGAGTTTCCCCGGCCGAACGGGATGATGCAGAAGGTGCAGCGGTGGTCGCAGCCGTTCTGGACCTGGACATAGGCGCGGTGACGGCCAAAGCCGTCGATCAGGTGCCCGGCGGTTTCGCGCACCGACATGATGTCGTCGACCTGCACCTTTTCGGTCGCGCCGATCAGGTCGGGCGCGGCCAAGGCGCGCCAGGTTTCGGGCTGCATCTTTTCGTGGTTGCCGATGACCCGCGCGACTTCGGGCATGGCGGCAAAGGTCTCGGGCTCGGTCTGGGCGGCGCAGCCGGTCACGATCACCGGCGCGCCGGGGTTTTCGCGTGCCAGGCGGCGGATCTCCTGCTTGGCCTTGCGCACCGCCTCGGCAGTCACGGCGCAGGTGTTCACGATCACCGCTCCGTCCAGGCCGGCAGCGGCGGCCAGTTCCTTCATCGCCTCGGATTCATAGGCGTTCAGGCGGCAGCCCAGGGTGGCGAAGACGGGGGCCGTCATGCAAGGGCCGAAACGAACTCGGACGTCAGCCAGCCGTCGAAGACATGGGCGACCGGGCCGGTCATCCAGACGCCGTCGTCGCGCCAGTCCACCTCCAGCACGCCGCCGTCCAGTTGCAGGGTGACGCGCCGGCCGGTCAACCCGCGCAGGTGGGCGGCGACGGCGGTGGCGCAGGCGCCCGAGCCGCAGGCCAGCGTGACGCCGGTGCCGCGTTCCCAGACCCGCATCCGTAGCCGGTCGGGGCCGGACACGCTGGCGAATTCGACGTTGGTGCGCTGGGGGAACAGCGGATCGTGTTCAATTGCGGGGCCGCGGGTGGGCAGGTCGACGGCTTCGGCATCGGCCAGGAAGAACACGCAATGCGGGTTGCCCATGCCCACCGCGACCGGTTCGCCCGGCAGCGGCAGGTGCAGCGTGTCGACGGCACGAGCCAGCGGCACTTCGGTCCAAGCAGTCTGCGGCGGGCCCATGTTCACGTTCACTCGGCCGTCGGCCAGCCGTTCGGCCTGCAGGATGCCCCGTGCCGTGCGCAAGGACAGTCGGTCGCGGCCAAGGTCCCGCATCACATGGTCGGCCACGCAGCGGGTGGCATTGCCGCAAGCTCCGGCGCGGCTGCCGTCGCTGTTCCAGAAGTCCAGCGCCACGTCGGCATCCGTTGCGTCGCGAATCTCGGCCAGTTGGTCAAAGCCGACGCCGCGGTTGCGGTCGCCAAGCGCGCGGGCCAGCCCAGGCGTCGCTACCGCCTCGCGTCCGCGCGAGTCGAGGATGACGAAATCGTTGCCCGCGCCATGCATCTTGAGGAAGGCCAGGCCCTGGGGGGAATCCATCCGGGTCATGCGTGGCCTCATACGCCCGATGCGTCGGATTTGCCAGAGCCGGGCGCATTTTGACCCTTGACCCCCGGTCCGCATCCCCCTAATCACCGCCCCTGTCGTGGGCCCGTAGCTCAGTTGGTAGAGCAACTGACTTTTAATCAGTGGGTCACAGGTTCGAATCCTGTCGGGCTCACCACTTCGCTTAAAGGCCCGGGCCGCAAGGTCCGGGCCTTTGGCATTTCAGCCTACTGGATGATGAATTCGGCGTGCAGGGCGCCTGCTGCATTGATGCTTTTCAGGATGTCGATCATGTCGTGCGGCGGCACGCCAAGCGCGTTCAGCCCCGCCACCACCTCGGACAGCGAGGTGCCCTCGGGCAGTTCGGCCAGCCCGGTGCCATCCTTGGTGATGCTGGCCGCGGTGCGTGGCACCACCACGGTCTCGCCCTCGGCAAAGGGGTTGGGCTGCACCACCATCGGCGCCTCGTCGACCCGCAGCGTCAGGTTGCCCTGGGCCACCGCGACGCTGCTGATCCGCACGTCCGCGCCCATCACGATGGTACCCGACCGCTGGTCGACCACCACCCGGGCGCGGGTCTCGGGTTCAACCAGGATGCCTTCGATCTGGCTGAGTGCATGGGCCGGAGAGCGCGCGCCGGCGCGATCGAGGTCCAGCTCGACCGTCCCCGAATCCAGCATCGTCGCGACGCGCGCCCCGAAGGCCGCGTTGATCGCCTGTTCGATCCGGCCCGCGGTGGTGAAATCAGCGGTCTTCAGCGCCAGCCGCAGCGTGGTGACGGCGGTGAAGTCGAACTCCACCTCACGCTCGATCCGGCCGCCCGAGGGAATGGTGCCGGCGGTGGGCACGCCCTGCACGACCCGGGACGCATCGCCCTGGGCCGAGATGCCGCCCGCGATGATGGTACCCTGAGCCACGGCATAGATCTGACCGTCGGCGCCGTTCAGCGGCGTCATCACCAGGGTGCCGCCCAGAAGGCTTTTCGCGTCGCCGATGGCGCTGACCGTCACGTCGATCCGGCTGCCGGCGCGCGCAAAGGGCGGCAAGGTCGCCGTCACGAAGACGGCCGCCACGTTCTTCGGCCGGTATTCCTCGCCGGTCACGTTGACGCCCAGGCGTTCCAGCATGTTGGCCATGATCTCTTCGGTGAAGGGGGCGTTGCGGATGCCGTCGCCGGTGCCGTTCAGGCCGACGACCAGGCCGTAGCCCACCAGGTCGTTGCCGCGCACGCCATCGACCTCGACCAGGTCCTTGATGCGGATCGCCTCGGCCGCGGCCGCCAGCGGCAGGAAGAGGACGCAAAGGGCGCAGGCCAGACGCAGAATCAGGGTCATCAGAGGTAATCCGCAAGCGACAGGCGCGAGACCCGCGCGGTGACAAGATAAAGCGCCTCGATCCGGGTCTGGAGATCCTCAAGCCGGGTCGCGGCATCGTAGGGGTCGGCACTGATGATGCCGGCCCGGGTGATCGACAGGGCCGATTCCTCGGCCGTGTTGCGGGTCTGCGCGGCGGCGATCTGGGCCTGCACGGTGCCCACCCGCGCCATTAGATGCGACCGCGATTCACTCCCCGTCAGCAGGTCTTCCCCCGCCGCCTTGGCCATATCCGAGCGCGCCTCGACCTGGCCGGCCATCAGACCGCGGCCCAAGAGCGCCATGGTGGCCAGGCCGCGCAGCGTATCCTTGATCGCCGGGTCCAGCGCCGTGACCGACAGGTCAGCCGTCTCGCCGGCCGCCACGGGCACGTCGGCCCGCGGGCCGCCGCCGGCGTAAAGCGCCTGGTATCCCAGCGGATCGTCGAACCAGTCGGCAATTGCCGATTGCACGTCTCCCACCGTGCTGGCCCCCGCCGAGGTGATCGCGGCCTCGATCGCCGACAGGATCGTGCCGGGGTCGGGCAGCGGCTGCGTCTCGGCGCTGACCCCCGAGAACAGGGCGCGTTCCGAAAACCGGGTGTTCAGCGCGGCGATC
>JAGPCN010000384.1 GCA_018058035.1 Fuscovulum sp. | reverse complement strand
GCGGCGGGCGGCATCATCGCGGTGATCCTGGCCAACATCGTCGCCTATTTCCTGATGCGCGGCCTGGGCCGGAACCTGGAGAACTGAAGATGGCCCGCGCCCTTTCCCCCCGCCGCCAGATCCTGACCACGATTGCCGCCTGGACGGTCGCGCTGCTGATCTTCTTTCCGGTGCTGTGGATGATCCTGACCAGCTTCAAGACCGAAGCCAGCGCCGTCGCCATGCCGCCGCAATTCCTGACGGCCGACTGGACGCTGGAAAACTATGCCGAGGTCTGGGCGCGGTCCGACTACCCCCGGTTCTTCTGGAATTCGGTGGTGATCTCGGTCGGCTCCACCCTTTTAGGGCTGGTGGTCGCCATTCCCGCCGCCTGGGCCATGGCCTTCGTGCCGGGCAAGCGCACCAAGGACCTGCTGATGTGGATGCTGTCCACCAAGATGATGCCCGCGGTGGCGGTGATGATCCCGCTTTACCTGTTGTTCCTGCGCTTTGGCCTGATCGACACCCGCGCGGGCCTGGTTCTGGCGCTGATGCTGATGAACCTGCCGATCATCGTCTGGATGCTTTACACCTACTTCAAGGAAATCCCCGGCGAAATCCTGGAAGCCGCGCGGATGGACGGGGCGTCCTTGTGGAACGAGATCGTCCACGTCCTGACGCCGATGGCCCTGCCCGGCATCGCCTCGACGCTGCTGCTGAACGTGATCCTGGCCTGGAACGAGGCGTTCTGGACCATCGTGCTGACCACCACCAAGGCCGCCCCCCTGTCGGCCTTCATCGCCAGCTTTTCGGCGCCGCAGGGTCTGTTCTACGCGAAACTTTCGGCGGCTTCGGCCATGGCCATCCTGCCGATCCTGATCCTTGGCTGGTTCAGCCAGAAGCAACTGGTCCGCGGCCTGACCTTTGGCGCGGTGAAGTGAGGACCCGATGGGCAAGATCGAACTGACCAAAGTCCGCAAGTCGTTCGGCGACGTGGACGTGATCCCGGGGCTGGACCTGACCATCGAGAACGGCGAATTCGTCGTCTTCGTCGGCCCGTCGGGCTGCGGCAAGTCCACCCTTCTGCGCCTGATCGCGGGGCTTGAGGATACCACCAGCGGCACGATCGAGATCGACGGCCGCGATGCGACCAACCTGCCGCCCGCCAAGCGCGGCCTGGCCATGGTGTTCCAGTCCTACGCGCTTTACCCGCACATGACGGTGCGCAGAAACATCGCCTTTCCGCTGAAGATGGCGGGCATGGACGCGGCCGAACAGGACCGCCGCGTGGCCCATGCCGCCAAGGTGCTGAACCTGTCGAACTACCTTGACCGCCGCCCCGGCCAGTTGTCGGGCGGCCAGCGCCAGCGCGTCGCCATCGGCCGCGCCATCGTGCGCGAACCCGCGGCCTTCCTGTTCGATGAACCGCTATCGAACCTGGACGCCGCCCTGCGGGTGGGAATGCGGCAGGAGATTTCCGAACTGCACCAAAGCCTGAAGACCACGATGGTCTATGTCACCCACGACCAGGTCGAGGCGATGACCATGGCCGACAAGATCGTGGTGCTGAACGCCGGCCGCATCGAGCAGGTCGGCAGCCCGCTGACGCTTTACCACTCCCCCCGCAACCTGTTTGTCGCGGGCTTCATCGGCAGCCCGAAGATGAACTTCATCGACGGCGCCGAGGCCGCGAAGCACGACGCCCACGCCATCGGCATCCGCCCCGAGCACATCACCGTCGGCGACGGCCCCTGGGAAGGCACCGTGGGCCTGTCAGAGCACCTTGGCTCGGACAGCTTCATCAAGGTCGAGGTCCCGGGCCTGGGCATCCTGAACGTGCGCGGCCCCGGCGAACTGGGCGTGCATCACGGCGACCGCATCCGGCTGGCCCCGGCCGGCAAGATCCACCGCTTTGACGCAAACGGATTGGCACTATGAGACTGCAAGGCAAGACCGCCCTGATCACCGGCGCCGCCCGCGGCATCGGCCTGGAATTCGCCCGCGCCTACATCGCCGAAGGCGCGACCGTGGCGCTGGCCGACATCAACCTTGCGGCCGCCGAGGCTGCCGCCGCCGCGCTTGGCCCGCAGGCCCATGCCATCCGCCTGGACGTGACGCGGCAGGACAGCATCGACGCAGGTTTTGCCGAAGCCATCGACCGCATGGGCCACCTGGACATCCTGATCAACAACGCCGCGCTGTTTTCCGCCGCCCCCATCGCGGAAATCACCCGGGCCGATTACGACAGGCTGTTCGCCGTCAACGTCGCTGGCACTCTGTTCTGCACCCAGGCCGCCGCCCGCCAGATGATCCCGCGCGGGCGCGGCACCATCATCAACATGGCCAGCCAGGCCGGGCGGCGCGGCGAATCCCTCGTCGCCGTCTACTGCGCCACCAAGGCCGCGGTCATCAGCCTGACCCAATCCGCGGGCCTGAACCTGATCGCCCACGGCATCAACGTCAACGCCATCGCCCCCGGCGTGGTCGACGGCGAACATTGGGACGGGGTCGATGCCTTCTTCGCCCGCTACGAAGGCAAACCCTTGGGGCAGAAGAAGAAAGAGGTCGGCGCCGCCGTCCCCTTCGGCCGCATGGGAACGGCGGCAGACCTGACCGGCATGGCGATCTTCCTTGCCACGGATGAAGCGAAATACATCGTCGCCCAGTGCTTCGGCGTGGACGGCGGCAACTGGATGGCCTGACATGCACGCCCAAGACC
>JAGPCN010000172.1 GCA_018058035.1 Fuscovulum sp. | reverse complement strand
GGCCCGCCAGATGGCCGCGCCGAACAGCCCGCAGTGGTTCAACACCGGCCTGCACTGGGCCTATGGCATCGACGGGCCGGGGCAGGGCCACTTCTACGTCGACCACCGCACGGCCAAGCTGACCCAGTCGGACAGCGCCTATGAACATCCGCAGCCGCATGCCTGCTTCATCCAGTCGGTCAAGGACGACCTGGTGAACGAGGGCGGCATCATGGACCTCTGGGTGCGCGAGGCGCGTCTGTTCAAATACGGCTCGGGCACCGGCACCAACTTTTCCTCGCTGCGGGGCGAGGGCGAGCGGCTGTCGGGCGGCGGAAAGTCCAGTGGCCTGATGGGTTTCCTCAAGATCGGCGACCGCGCGGCGGGCGCCATCAAGTCGGGCGGCACCACGCGCCGCGCCGCCAAGATGGTGATCTGCGACATGGATCACCCCGATATCGAGGCCTTCATCAACTGGAAGGTGATCGAGGAACAGAAGGTCGCCTCCCTGGTCGCAGGCTCCAAGCTGCATGAAGCCCGCCTGAACGACATCTTCGCTGCCATCAAGTCCTTCGACGGCAGCATGGACGGCGCCACCGACGCCGCCCGCAATCCGGCCCTGAAAGCCGCCATCAAGGCCGCCAAGAAGGCCATGATCCCCGACACCTACACCAACCGCATCCTGCAATACGCGGCCCAGGGCTTCGACAGCATCGAATTCCCGACCTACGACACCGACTGGGATTCCGAGGCCTACATCACCGTCTCGGGCCAGAACTCGAACAACTCGGTCCGGGTCACCGACGCCTTCCTGCGCGCGGTGAAAGAGGACCTGCCGTGGGAGCTGATCCGCCGCACCGACGGCAAGGTCGCCAAGACCATCTCGGCGCGCGAGCTGTGGGACCAGATCGGCCATGCCGCCTGGGCCTGCGCCGACCCGGGCATCCAGTTCCACGACACCGTGAACGCCTGGCACACCTGCCCGGAAGATGGGCCGATCCGGGGCTCGAACCCCTGCTCGGAATACATGTTCCTCGACGACACCGCCTGCAACCTGGCGTCGATGAACCTGCTGACCTTCTACAAGGACGGAAAATTCGACGCCGCCGGCTACATCCACGCCACGCGGCTCTGGACCGTCACGCTGGAAATCAGCGTGATGATGGCGCAGTTCCCCAGCCGGGAAATCGCCCAGCTCTCCTACGATTTCCGCACCCTCGGCCTCGGCTATGCCAACATCGGCGGCCTCTTGATGAACATGGGCCTCGGCTATGACAGCGCCAAGGGCCGCGCCCTTTGCGGCGCGCTGACCGCGCTGATGACCGGCATCACCTATGCCACCTCGGCCGAGATGGCCAAGGAACTGGGGCCGTTCTCGGGCTATGCCCGCAACCGCGACCACATGCTGCGCGTCATCCGCAACCACCGCGCCGCGGCCTGGGGCACCGGCCGCTATGACGGGCTGAACGTCGCGCCGGTCGCGCTCGATCACGTGAACTGCCCCGATCAAGCCCTTGTTGCCCTTGCGAAATCCGCCTGGGACGAGGCGCTGGCCCTTGGCGAACAGTACGGCTTCCGCAACGCCCAGACCACGGTCATCGCCCCCACCGGCACCATCGGCCTGGTGATGGATTGCGACACCACCGGCATCGAGCCCGACTTCGCCCTGGTCAAGTTCAAGAAGCTTGCGGGCGGCGGCTACTTCAAGATCATCAACCAGTCGGTCCCGGCCGCGCTGGAAACCCTGGGCTACCCCGGCCACCAGGTCGCCGAGATCGTGGCCCATGCCGTCGGCCACGGCTCCTTGGCGCAGGCCCCCGGCATCAACCACACCTCGCTTCTGGGCCACGGCTTCGGCGTCGCCGAGATCGAAAAGATCGAGGCCGCGCTGCCGTCGGCCTTCGACATCAAGTTCGTCTTCAACCAGTGGACGCTCGGCGCCGACTTCTGCACCGGCACGCTGGGCATCCCGGCCGACAAGCTGGCCGACCCCACCTTCGACCTGCTGCGCCACCTCGGCTTTACCAAGGCCCAGATCGACGCCGCCAACGACCACGTCTGCGGGACGATGACGCTGGAAGGCGCGCCCTTCCTGAAACCCGAACACCTGCCCGTCTTCGATTGCGCCAACCCCTGCGGCAAGACCGGCAAGCGCTATCTCTCGGTCGAAAGCCACATCTACATGATGGCCGCGGCGCAGTCGTTCATCTCGGGCGCGATCTCGAAGACGATCAACATGCCGAACTCGGCCACCATCACCGAAACGCTTGCGGCCTATGAACTGTCGCACTCGCTGGGCATCAAGGCCAACGCGCTTTACCGCGACGGATCGAAGCTCAGCCAGCCGCTGGCCAGCGCCCTGATCGAGGATGACGAAGAGGCCGAAGAGACGCTCGCCAGCGGCACGATCATGGAGAAAGCCCAGGTCATCGCCGAAAAGATCGTCGAGAAGGTGATCGTCAAGGAAATCGTCCGCAGCCACCGCGAAAAGCTGCCCGAACGCCGCAAGGGCTATACGCAAAAGGCCATCGTCGGCGGCCACAAGGTCTATCTGCGCACCGGAGAATATGCCGATGGCAGCTTGGGCGAGATCTTCATCGACATGCACAAGGAAGGCGCGGGCTTCCGGGCGATGATGAACAACTTCGCCATCGCGGTCTCGGTCGGCCTGCAATACGGCGTGCCGCTGGAGGAATTCGTCGAAGCCTTCACCTTCACCCGGTTCGAGCCGGCGGGCATGGTGCAAGGCAACGACAGCGTCAAGAACGCGACCTCGATCCTCGACTACATCTTCCGCGAACTGGCGATCAGCTACCTGGACCGCACCGACCTGGCGCATGTCGCGCCCAAGGGCCACAGCTTTGACGAGATGGGCCGCGGCAACGATGAGGGCAAGCGCAACATCGGCGAGATCAGCGAAAGCGCCGCCTCGAAATCGGTCGAACTGCTGAAGTCGATCTCCTCCTCGGGCTACCTGCGCAAGCGGCTGCCGCAGGAACTGGTGGTGCTGCAGGGGGGCGCAGGGGCCACGGCGCTGGCCACCGGCACCGACCCGGTGGCAACGTTGGGCATGCTGATGCCGGAAACCCGCGCGCAGGGCTTTGCCGAAACCACCTCGGCCTTCGCCCTGGGCAGCACCGACGCTCGCACCAAGGCGAAACTGCAAGGCTACACCGGCGACCCCTGCGGCGAATGCGGCAACTACACGCTGGTGCGCAACGGCACCTGCCTGAAGTGCAACACCTGCGGCGGCACGAGTGGGTGCAGCTGATCTTCAGCCCTGCGTCGCGAAGACAACGAAAGGCGGCAGGTCCTCTCCTGTCGCCTTTTCCTTTGACCCTTTCATCTGTCCTCGAATATCCCACGGGGGTCCGGGGGTGTGAAACCCCCGGCCTGCGGCCTGCCCGGGGGCGCAAGGTCAAGGGTCACGAATTCCCTAACGCCTAGACCAACCCATTGGAATCCCTTGCGTCCACCTCCACGCCACGCACGGGCAGCCGCTGCGCCTCGCCATTCCGTGTCTTCCCTTCGGCCCCGCGGCCCCTATGATCCGCGACGGACCCCCGCCGCTGCGGCGTATCAGGGGGGCAGCCGAAGGATCGACCTTGCCCGACACGCCCCCCAAGATGCCCTCCGACAGCCGCCCCGACCTGGCCCGTCTGGCCCGCAGCCGCCCGCGGCGGCGCTGGCCCTGGGTGCTTGTCCTGCTGGCGCTGCTGGGCCTCGGCGGATGGTTCTGGCTCGCCCGCGGCACGACCCCCGCCGCCGTCACCTATGACACCGCCCCGGTCGAACGCGGCGACCTGACCGTGACGGTGATCGCCACCGGCACCGTGCAGCCGACCACCCGGGTCGAGATCTCGTCCGAACTTTCGGGCACCATCGCCGCCGTCGAGGCCGATTTCAACGACGAGGTGACCGAAGGCGCGGTGCTGGCCCGGCTGGACGACACCAATCTGCGCGCCCGCGTCACCACCGCCGAGGCGCAGCTGGCCGCCGCCGCGGCCCGGGTGACCCAGGCCGAGGCCACCGCCTCGGAAACCGACGACGCCTGGACCTCGACCCAGGCGCTGGACAAGCGGGGTCTGGCCACCCGCACCACCGTGGTGGCCACCCGCGCCGCGCATGACCGGGCGATGGCGGCGGTCGAAATCGCCGCCGCCGACCTGAAACTGGCCGAAGCCAGCCTGTCCGAGGCCCAGAGCGACCTGGCCAAGGCCGCGATCCGCAGCCCGATCGACGGCATCGTGCTGTCGCGCACCGCCGAAAAGGGCCAGATCGTCGCCGCCACGCTGAACGCCCCGATCCTGTTCACCCTGGCCGAGGACCTGGCCCGGATGGACCTGCAGGTCGATATCGACGAGGCCGACATCGGTCGCGTCGCCGTCGGCAACGAGGCGACCTTTACCGTCGACGCCTATCCCGGACGCAGCTTTCCCGCCCGCATCACCCAGCTGCGCTTTGCCCCGCAGGAAAACGAAGGCGTGGTCACCTACAAGGCCGTGCTGTCGGTCGAAAACACCGACCGCCTGCTGCGCCCCGGCATGACCGCCACCGCAACGATCACGGTCGCCCGCCAGGACGGCGTGCTGCTGGTGCCGCTGGCCGCGCTGCGCTATGCCCCGCCGGTCGAGACCGCCGAGGACCGCTCGGGCAGCGGCTTGCTGGGCTATATCTTCCCGGCCCGCCCCGACAGCGGGACGCGCCAGAAGGTTGACGGATCCTCGCTCTGGGTGCTGCGCGACGGCAAGCCCGAGCGGGTCGCGATCACCCCCGGATCCTCGGACGGGCGGGTGATGGCCGTCACCTCGGACGCGCTGAAGGAAGGCGACCTGGTCATCACCGACCAGCGCGAGGCCGGCTGAATGGCGCCGCTGATCGAATTCCGCCAGGTCGCGCGCCACTACGGCAGCGGCGAGGCCGAAGTGCGCGCGCTGGACGGGGTGGACCTGGTGATCGGCCGCGGCGAATTCGTCGCCATCATGGGGCCGTCAGGCTCGGGCAAGTCCACGGCGATGAACATCATCGGCTGCCTCGACCGCCCCACCGCCGGGCAATACCTGTTCGACGGCACCCCGGTCGAGGACCTGTCGCCGGACGCCCGAGCGCTGTTGCGCCGCCATTACCTGGGCTTCGTCTTCCAGGGCTTCAACCTTCTGGCGCGCACCTCGGCGCTGGAGAACGTGGAATTGCCGCTGATCTACAAGGGCCTTGCCCGGCGCGACCGCGAGGCGCGCGCGCGTGCCGCGCTGGCCAAGGTGGGCCTGCAGGGGCGCGAGGGGCACGACCCCTCGCAATTGTCGGGCGGCCAGCAGCAGCGCGTCGCCATCGCCCGCGCGCTGGCCAGCGACCCGATGGTCATCCTGGCCGACGAACCCACCGGCAACCTGGACAGCGCCCGCAGCCACGAGATCATGGCGCTGTTGCAGGCCCTGAACCGCGACGAGGGCATGACCATCGTCATGGTCACCCATGAGGCCGACATCGCCGCCTATGCCGGGCGGCTGATCGTGTTTTCCGATGGCCGCATCGCCAGCGACAGCCCCAACCTTGCGCGGGGGGCGGCATGATCCTTGAAGCCTTCCGCCTGGCGCTGCGGTCGATCGTGCGCAACAAGCTGCGGTCGTTCCTGACCATCCTTGGCATCGTGATCGGCGTGGCCGCGGTGATCGCCATGGTCACCGTGGGGCAGGGGTCGTCGCGCCAGGTCTCGGCCAGCGTTGAAAGCCTGGGCTCCGACGTGGTGATCCTGCGGCCCGGCCGGCGTGTCTTTGGCCCGCCGGGCGCGGGCGGGCGGGCGCGGCCCTTCACCCTGCGCGATGCCGAGGCGGTGGCGCAATTGCCCGAAGTCGGCGCCCTGGCCCCCGTCGCCACCAGCACGCAGACCGTGGTCGTGGGCAATGCCAATGCGCCGACGCAGATCACCGGCACCACCTCGGCCTGGGTGACGGTCGGCAACTGGTCGCTGGCGCTTGGCCGCGGCTTCAACGCCGGCGAGGATCGCGCCGGGGTCGCCGTCTGCATCCTGGGCCAGACCGTGCGCGCCACCCTGTTCGGCGCCGCCGACCCGGTCGGCCAGACGGTGCGGATCAAGTCGATCGCCTGCCAGGTGATCGGCGTTCTGGCGCCCAAGGGGGCGGGCAGCTTTGGCCAGGATCAGGACGACGTGGTGCTGATGCCGATCCGCCTGCTGCAAAGGCGACTGGCTGGCGACAGCGACGTGACCTCGATGCAGATTTCGCTGGCGCGCGGTGTTCCAGTGGCCGAGGGCGTCGATGCCATCGAGACCTTGATGCGTGAACGTCGCGGCATAACCTACGATGAAGACGACGATTTCTCGGTCACCGACATGAAGGAGGTGGCTTCGATGCTGACCTCGATCAACTCGGTCCTGGCGGGGCTGTTGTCTTCTGTCGCGGCGGTCAGCCTGCTGGTGGGCGGCATCGGGATCATGAACATCATGCTGGTCTCGGTGACCGAACGCACGCGCGAGATCGGCATCCGGCTGGCCGTCGGCGCCAGCGCACGCCAGGTGCTGACGCAGTTCCTGGTGGAATCGGTGGCGCTGTCCTTGCTGGGCGGCGTGGTCGGCATCGCGGTCGGGCTGGGCATGGCCTGGGGGGCCAGCCGGTTCATGGCGATCCCCTTCGCCCCCGATCCACTGATCGTGGCGCTGGCCTTCGGCTTTTCCGCCGTGGTGGGCGTGTTGTTCGGCTTCTTCCCGGCCCGGCGCGCGGCGCGGCTGGACCCGATCGAGGCCCTGCGCCACCAATAAGCGCCCGCTTCAGGGCGCGTATCGCAGCGTCAGGGTAAAGCCGTAGCTGGCCCCGGTCAGGCCCTTGGGCGCCGCCGGCAGGTGGGCCGCACGCACCGCCTTGACCGCTGCCTTGTCCAGCGCGGCCTGGCCGGACGAGGCGACGACCTCGACCGACAGCAGCTGACCAGAGGGCGCGACGGCAAAGCGGACCTTGACCGCGCCGGCGCCGCCGCCATCCGGTGCGCGCTTTTTCGCCTCGATCTTTGCCCGCAGCCTGGCACCCCAGGCGGCCTTCAACTCGGCCACCTCGGCCTTCGACGGTCCGGCCTCTTTCGCCGTGCCGCCGTTGCCCGCCACCGCCCCGCCACCGCTGCCCGCGGCCTTGGCGGCCGGTTTTTCGGCGGATTTGGCCTTTGTCGCGACCTTCTTGGGCGCAGGTTCGGAGGCTGCCTTGGCCTTGGGCGGTTCCGGTGCCTTGGGCGGCAGATCGGCGGGGGCCAGCGTCGGTTCGGCCGCCAGAGCCGCCAACGCCTGCGGCCGGTCGGGAACCGCTGGGGCGGTGTCGGCGCGTGTCGGGTTGGTGGACAGGTCGGGCGGCAGCTCGGCGGCGGGGGCGGGCGGCGCCTCGGGGGCGGCGAAGTCGACCACGGGTGCCGTGTCGGGCAGCAGGTCGGCCGGCGTCAGGATCTGCACCTGCATCGCCGAAGGCCCGGCCAGCGACACGCTATCCAGCCCCGCTTCGCCCGCAGCACCCGCCCCCGTGGCGACCTGCGCCGCCACCAGCGCCAGCGCCGCGCCGGCATGCAGGCCCGCCGAGACCAGCGCCGCGATCCAGGGCGCCCGCCGTGGCGTGGCCGAGCCCTGGGTCACCGGCACAGGGGCAGGCCGCTGGACCGCTGGCGTCGGCCCCGGCACGGCCCGGGCCGCCAGCGCCCGCGGCGGGCGCGGCGCAAGATCGCCGCCCCGGCGCGCGGCCAGGCCCCGATCGCTGCCCCAGTTGCCGCTTCCGTCCACCGTCATGCCCTTCCGGTCAACCCTGTCGCCTGCCCTGCGGCCTTTGCCGCGCCCTGTCAAGCCTGCCGCCAAGCCTGCCGCCACGGGGCCGGGCCGGCGCGTCCGGAAGCGACCCTTCCGGCCCCTGTTGCGCTGCGCCGATTCTCATCTGGGGGGTTGTGGATGAGAATTGCCATGCTAGGATTCGGCGATGACCCGGCCCGCCCCGACCTCTCGCATGACCCAGGCGCTGCGCGACAATGGCGTGCGCGTCACCCGCCAGCGCGAGGTTCTGCTGCGCGTTCTGACCGAGGCCGCGGATCACCCTGACGCCGCCGAGTTGCACCGCCGCGCCCGCGCGGTCGACGACAGCGTCTCGCTGGCCACCGTCTACCGCACGCTGTCGGTGCTGGAGCGCGAAGGCGTGGTGCATCGGCACAGCTTCGAATCGGGCGGGGCGCGGTTCGAGGTGGCCGATTCCGGCCATCACGACCACATCGTCGACCTGGACACCGGCACGATCATCGAATTCCGGTCCGAGCGGATCGAGGAGTTGCAGCGCCAGATCGCCGCCGAGATGGGCTATGACATCGTCCACCATCGGCTGGAGCTGTACTGCCGCAAGCGCTGAGGCCGCGTTTTCTTTGAAGAAAACGCACCGGTTCCTTTGAAGGAACCGGTCCGAAATCTTCAAAGATTTCGGCGCTCAGGGGGTCAGCGGCGCGTGCGGCATCAGCGCGGCGATCTCGCGCCGGAAGGGCAGTGCATCGCCGCGGTCGGGTTCGTCCAGCGCCTCGGCCCAGGCCCGCCCGGCATAGGTCGCCCAGGCGATCGGCCCCGGCGCCGCGGCATCGCCGATCAGTTTGAGGCTGCGGATACCCGCGCCCTGCCAGTCCAGCGCGCGGGTGGCGTGGAACAGCGCGTCGTCGGGCGTGCGGCTGGTCACCATCACCACCGCATCGGCGGCCAGTGCGGTCTGCCGCCCGGTCCAGGTGCAGCCCAGGGTTATCTCTTGCGCGCCAATGGCTTCGGGCGCCTTGCTGAGGTGAATGTCGATGCCGATCTCCAGCAAGCGGCGCATGATGGTGCCCTGTTCCAGGGTATTGTCCGTCCATTCCGCGACCTTGACGGCCGGGGTGACGAAATCCACCCGGCAGCCGCGCGCCACCAGCAGTTCCGCCAGCACCGAACCCATGTAGAAATGGTCGTCATCATAAAGGGTTACGCGTTGACCTTCGGGTATGTTCCCGGCCATGAGGTCGTCGGGCGTGTAGATCGGCATCGCAGGATCGGTCGGGATCGGGTGCAGGTGCAGCCGCGCCACCGCATCGCGCCGCCACGTCGCGCCGGTGGCGATGGCGACATGGTCGGCGCCCATCGCCAGGATATCCTCGGCCGTCAGGCGGCTGTCGCGATAGACCTCGACATTCGGCATCACCGCCATCTGGCCGGTTCGGTAGTCGGCGACCCGGCCCCAGGCCGACAGTCCGGGCAACGCGCGTTCGCGGGCGACGCGGCCGCCCAGCGTGGTCGTCGCCTCGGCCAGCGTCACCTGGTAGCCGCGGCGGGCGGCCTGAAGCGCGGCCTCCAGCCCCGTCGGCCCCGCGCCGACGATCAGCACGGTTTCGGAGGCCCCCTTGG
>JAGPCN010000171.1 GCA_018058035.1 Fuscovulum sp. | reverse complement strand
CCCGCCGAAATCGAGTCGCGCATCGCCGCAGCCTCGGCCGCCACCTCTTCGGGAAGGCCGGTGAACTCGCCGATGCCCACCGTGCCCTGGGCGATCCCATCCCAGGAATCGCGCGCTTCCCAGGTGCCGTCCAGCACGGCCTGGATCCGCCCGATGTAGTAGGGCGACCAGTCGTCGATGATCGAGGACACCCGCGGCGAGGGCTTGTACTCGGCCATGTCCGAGGCCTGGCCGAAGCCGATCACCTTGCCCTCGGTCTTGGCCATCTCGGCCAGCGGCGCGGTGGAATCGGTGTGCGCGGTGATCACATCGACGCCCTGGTCGATCAGTGCCTTGGCGGCGTCAGCCTCTTTCGCCGGGTCGAACCAGGTGAAGGCCCAGACCACCGACAGTTCGACCGCCGGGTTCACCTTCTTGGCGTGCAGGTAATAGCTGTTGATCCCCATGATGACCTCGGGGATCGGGAACGAGGCGATGTAGCCGATCTTGTTCGACTTGGTCATGCGGCCGGCGATGGTGCCCAGCACGGCGCGGCCTTCGTAGAAACGCGCGTTGTAGGTGGTGACGTTCGGATGCTCGCGCTTGAAGCCGGTGGCGTGTTCGAACTTCACGTCCGGGAACTTGGCGGCGACGGCGTTCGTCGGGTCCATGTAGCCGAACGAGGTGGTGAAGATGATGTTGCAGCCGCCAAGCGCCATCTGCGTCATCACGCGCTCGGAGTCCGCGCCTTCGGGCACCGATTCCTGCCACTGGAACTCGACCTTGTCGCCGAAATGCTCTTGCGCCTTCATCACGGCGACATGGTGGGCCTGGGTCCAGCCGCCATCCGTCGTGGTGCCGACATAGACGAAGCAGGCTTTCGCCTTCTCCATCCCCTGCGCGAAGGCACCGCCGCCCATCGACAGCGCCAAGCCCATGGCGGCGCCCGCCAGTAGGTGTCTGCGTTTCATAGGTCTTCTCCCCATTGTGGCGGCGCCTTCCCCGGCCCCGCGCGTTGCTGCCTCAGCGTGAGGCGTGAAAGTTCTGCCCCAGACAGGCCGGGGCCCCGGACGCCGCCTTGCCCCCGCGCCCGGCCGACATGACGACCAGCACGAGGATCGTTATCAGATAGGGGGCCATGGACAAGTACTCGACCGGGATCCAGGATCCCGCCACCTGGAGGTTCAGCTGAAGGACGGTGATGCCGCCAAAGAGATAGGCGCCGATCAGCACCCGCCAGGGCCGCCAGCTGGCAAAGACCACGATCGCCAGCGCGATCCAGCCCGCGCCCGCCGTGATCCCGTCCACCCACTGCGGCACGCGCGCCAGCGAGACATAGGCCCCGCCCATGCCCGCCATCGCCCCGCCGAAGGCGATGCACAACAGCCGGATGCGGTTAACCTTGTAGCCAAGCGCATGGGCCGCGTCATGGCTTTCGCCCACCGCGCGGATGACCAGACCGATGCGGGTGGATTTCAGCACCCACCACAGCACCGCCGTCATCGCGATCGAGAAGTAGACCATCCAGTCATGGCCGAACAGGATCGGCCCTGCCACCGGCAGGTCGGCCAGCGCATCGGGCAGCAAAGGCCCGGTGGGCGGCGGCTTGATCCCGCCATAGCCCTGCCCGCCCAGCGAGGAGACGCCCAGCCCGAACAGCGTCAGCGCCAGGCCGGTCGCCACCTGGTTGGCCAGGAAGACCTGCGTCAGGACCGCGAAGAACAAGCTTAGCACGGCGCCCGCCACCGCACCGCCGACAAAGCCCAGAAAGGGGCTGCCGGTCTGTACCGCCACGACAAAGCCGCCCAGGGCGCCGATGATCATCATCCCCTCGACGCCCAGGTTCAGCACGCCCGACCGTTCGACCACCGCCTCGCCCAGGGCTGCCAGAAGGATCGGCACCGCCGATGCCATGAGCGTGGCGATCAGGATGACCGGATTGATGCCTCCGAAGTCCATCTCAGTGTACCCCCACCGCCAGCCGGAACCGATAGTTCGTCAGCACATCCACCGCCAACAGGAAGAACAGCAGCATCCCCTGGAACACCTGGATCGCCGCATCCGGCAGGCCCAGGTTGGTGCTGGCCATCTCGCCGCCCACATAGGTCAGGGCCATCAGGAACCCCGCCAGCACGATGCCCAAGGGGTTCAGCCGGCCCAGGAAGGCCACGATGATCGCGGTGAACCCGTAGCCGGTGTTGAAGTCGATGGTGATCTGCCCGGCCGGCCCCGCCACCTCGAACAGCCCCGCCATGCCGGCCAGCGCGCCCGAAATGCCCATGCACAGCACCACCAGCCGGGTCGGGCTGACGCCGTGGAACCGCGCGGCGCGCGGCGCCTGGCCCGCCAGCCGGATCTGGAAGCCGGCCTGGTGGCGCGTCAGCAGGACCCAGGCCAGCCCCCCCGTCACCAGCGCCGCCACGCCGCCCCAGTGCAGGCCGGTGCCGGCGATCAGCTCGGCGTTCTGTGCCGCCGGATAGCTGGAGAAGTTGCGGCTGCCCGGAAAGCCCATCCCCTCGGGGTTCTTCAGGAACCCGGTCGAGGCCTTGGCCAGGATCGTCTCGGCCACATAGACCAGCATCAACGACACAAGGATCTCGTTGGTGTTGAACCGTGTCTTCAGGATCGCCGGAATCATCGCCCAGGCCCAGCCGCCGAAGGCGCCGGCCACCACCATCAGCGGAAAGATCAGCCGGTTTTCGGTGGGAAACACCGCCAGCCCGACCCCGGCGCCGAAGATGGCGCCCATGATGTACTGGCCCTCGGCCCCGATGTTCCAGATGCCGGCGCGAAAGCCCAGGGCCAGGCCGATCGCGATCAGGATCAACGGCCCCGCCTTCACCAGCAACTGGCCCCGCAGGTAGAAGGCGAACTCGCCGAACAGCGGATCCCAAAAGATGGTGCGGATCACCTCGAACGGATTCTTGCCCATCAGCGCGAACAGGATGCCGCCCGCCAGCATGGTCAGCACCACCGCCACCGGCGGCGTTGCATACAGCCAGAACCGGCTGGGCGTCGGTCGCTTCTCCAGCATCAGCATCCGAACCCCCACCGCGAACGATCCTTCGTCGAAGGATCGACCACCCCCGATTTTTCGTCGAAAAATCGCTCTTCATCCCGCATGATGCGCAACCTCCATCCCGTGGGCGCCGCCCATCATCAGCCCGATCTCGTCCATCGTCAGACCCTCGGTCGGCCGCGGCCGCGTCAGCCGCCCCTCGTTCAGCACCGCAAAGCTGTCCGACACCTCCAGCAACTCGTCCAGGTCCTGGCTGATCACCACCACGGCCGCGCCCTCGCCGGCGCGATCCAGGATGCTTTGCCGGATCTGCGCCGCTGCCGCCGCGTCCACGCCCCAGGTCGGCTGGTTGATCACGATCACGCCCGCCCCCTGCATCAGCTCGCGCCCCATCAGGAATTTCTGCAGGTTGCCGCCTGACAGCGCGCGGGCCGCCACATCCGGGCCCGGCGTGCGCACGTCATAGGCCTTGATGATCTCCTCGGCAAAGGCCCGGGTCCCCGCCCAGTCGACGAACCCCTTCCGCGTCAGGCCCTTGCGCACCCCGGCCGTCAGGAAGGCGTTCTCGACCAGGCTCATGTCCGGCGCCGCCGCATGCCCGTAGCGATCCTCGGGCGCGGCCACCAGGCCGGCGCGCCGGCGTTCCACCGGCCCCAGGTCGCCGACGGCATGGCCGGCCACCCGCACCTTGTCGGGCGCGGCCCGCAGCTCTCCCGACAGGGCCAGCAACAGCTCGTCCTGGCCGTTGCCCGCCACTCCGGCGATGCCCAGCACCTCGCCCTTTGCCACAGTAAAGGTGACCCCCTTCAGCGCCGTCCCGAACGGGATCGGCGAGGCCGCCGACAGGTCCGATACGCCCAGAGCCACCTCGCCCTTGGCCGCCACCCGCCGCTCGGGCGTCTTCAGGCTGGCGCCGACCATCAGCTCGGCCATCTCGCGTGCCGTCCGCTCGCGCGGGGTGCAGGTCGCCACCACCTTGCCGCGCCGCAGGATCGTGGCCTCGTCGCAAAGCGCGCGGATTTCCTCAAGCTTATGAGAGATATACAGGATCGCCGTGCCCTCGGACGACAGCTGGCGCAGGGTGCGGAACAGGATCTCCACCTCTTGCGGCGTCAGCACGGATGTGGGTTCGTCCATGATCAACAGCTTGGGGTCCTGCAACAGGCAGCGGATGATCTCGACCCGCTGCCGCTCTCCGGCGCTGAGGTCGCCGACCATGCGCGAGGGGTCCAGCGGCAGCCCGTATTCCTCGCTCACCGCCCGGATCCGCGCCGCCAGTTCGCGCATCGGAGGCGGGCTTTCCATCCCCAGGGCGACGTTCTCGGCGACGTTCAGCGCCTCGAACAGGGAAAAGTGCTGGAACACCATCGCCACGCCCAGCCGCCGCGCCTCGGCCGGCTTCGACGGCGTGTAGGGGCGGCCGCGCAGCGTCATCCGGCCCTGGTCGGGCTTCACCAGGCCATAGATCATCTTGACCAGCGTCGACTTGCCGGCCCCGTTCTCGCCAAGCAGGGCGTGAACCTCGCCCTCGGAGATGGTGAAGGACACGTCGCTGTTGGCCACCACGCCCGGATAGGCCTTGGTGATCCCCTCGACGCGCAGCAGTTCGGGCCGTTCCGTCGTCATGCCGTCCTCTCCCTCGCCATTTCCGTGCGGTCGCGCAGGATCTGGGCTGCAACGCCCACCGCGATCGCTTGCGGATGCTTGCCCAGCCCCGGATCGCCGATCGGGCAGCGGATGCGCCCCGCCGACGCCGGATCATGCCCAAGGGCGGCCAGCCGCGACCGGAACCGCGCCCATTTCGTCGCCGAGCCGATCAGGCCGCAGGACCGGAAGCCCCGCACCAACAGGCGATGGCACAGCTCCAGATCCAGCGCGTGGGAATAGGTCAGCACCAGATGCTCGGCCGCTTGCGGCGCATGCGCCACCAGGTCCTCGGGCCGCGCCGCCCAGACCGGCGTCACGCCTTCGGGCACCAGGTCGGGAAACCGCTCGGGCGCCACGTCGACCCAGGTCACGGCCATCCCCGGCAAGGGCGCCAGAACGGCCACCAGCGCGCGCCCGACATGGCCCGCGCCCCAGACCCAGACCTGCCTGTCGGGCACCAGCACCGGTTCGACGAACCATCCGTCGACCAACCGTTCCAGGCCCGCGACGCCCTGGCCGCGCGCCGTGGCCAACAACCGGCGCACCGACAGCGGCATCTCTCCGGCCCCGGTCGCCACCAGCGGGGGCCCCTCCATCGCCGCCACCCGCCCGGCATCGCAGACCGCCATGACCAGCGTCACCGCGCCGCCACAGCACTGACCCAGAGCGGGTCCCAGGGCCAACCGCTCTACCGCCACACCGCCCGCGGTCAGCAGCGCCCGCGCCCGGGCCGCCGCCTGAAACTCCAGCGCGCCGCCGCCGATGGTGCCGCTTTGCCCGCCGGCCCAGACCAGCATCGCTGCCCCCACCTCGCGCGGGGAAGAACCTTCGGTCGCCGCCACAACGACGCGCACCACCCGACCATGGGCCGCGATGGCGGACCGCAATGCCCCCAGGTCAAGCATGCCCGACCGCCTTCCGATCCTTCGTCGAAGGATCGGCGCCGGCCCGCACCCGCCCCACCGCTTCCAGCACCGCCTCGGCCGTCGCCGGCGCCCGCAGCGCCGGATAGACCCGGCCATCGCCGCAGGCCGCCACCGCATCCGACAGCGCCATCAGCGCCGATATCCCCAGCATGAAGGGCGGCTCGCCCACCGCTTTCGACTTGCCGACCGTATCCTCGCGGTTTTCGCGGCCCCAGAGCGCCACGTTGAACACCGGCGGCCGGTCCGAACAGGCCGGGATCTTGTAAGTGCTGGGCGCATGGGTCGACAGCCGGCCCTTGCCGTCCCAGACCAGTTCCTCGGTGGTCAGCCAGCCCACACCTTGCACATAGGCGCCCTCGACCTGGCCGATGTCCAGCGCCGGGTTCAGGCTGGTCCCGGTGTCATGCAAGAGATCGGCCCGCAGCACCCGGTTCTCGCCGGTCAGCGTGTCGATCACCACCTCTGTCACGGCGGCGCCATAGGCGAAATAGAAGAACGGTCGACCTTGCCCCCTGACCCGGTCCCAGGTGATCTTCGGCGTCGCATAGTAGCCGGTCGCCGACAGCGACACCCGCGCCTGATAGGCCCAGGCCACCACCCGCTCGAACGGATACTCCTCGCCCGCCACGCGCACCATGCCGCCCGCGAACCTTACCGCCTGCGGCGCCACCTGGTGCTTTTCGGCCATGAAGGCGGCCAGCCGGTCGCGGATCGTGACACAGGCCGCCTGCGCCGCCATCCCGTTCAGGTCCGACCCCGAGCTGGCCGCCGTGGCCGAGGTGTTCGGCACCTTTCCGGTGTCCGTCGCGGTGATCTTCACAGCACCCGTCTCCACGCCAAAGACCGAGGCCGCCACCTGCGCGACCTTCTGGTTCAGGCCCTGCCCCATCTCGGTGCCGCCATGGTTCAGGTGGATCGAGCCATCCTGGTAGACATGCACCAGGGCCCCCGCCTGGTTCAGCCAGGTCAGGGTAAAGCTGATCCCGAACTTGACCGGCGACAGCGCGATCCCCCGCTTCAACACGGGCGACTTCGCATTCCAGGCGGCAATCTCGGCCTTGCGCGCCGCGTAACCCGAGGTCCGCTCCAGCTCCGCCACCAGCGCGTGCCCGATGAAATCCTCCACCGGCATCAGATAGGGCGTCGTCTGCACCCCCTTCATCTGTCCGGAGATATCCCGGGAGTCGTCCATGCCGCGATAGAAGTTGGCCTTGCGCACCGCCAGCGGATCGGCCCCCAGGGCAAAGGCGACGTGGTCCATCACCCGCTCGATCCCCACCATTCCCTGCGGCCCGCCAAAGCCGCGATAAGCGGTGGCGCTGCAGGTGTTGGTCTTCAAGCGGTGGCTTTCGATCCGCACTGCGGGCAGCCAATAGCAGTTGTCGGCATGCAGCATCGCCCGGTCGGCGACGGGCAAGGACAGGTCCTGCGACCAGCCGCAGCGGAACAGATGGGAGAACTCGATCCCCGTCACCCGGCCCTGATCGTCGAACCCGGCGCGGTAGCGGATCTTCAGGTCGTGGCGCTTGCCGGTTATGACCATGTCGTCATCGCGGTCGTAGCGCATCTTGCAGGCGCGGCCGGTGCGGCTGGCCACCACCGCGCAGGCGATCGCCAGCGCGTTGCCCTGGGATTCCTTGCCGCCGAAGCCGCCCCCCATCCGCCGGGTTTCGACCCGAACCGCGCTCATCGGCAGGTGCAGGGCATGGGCCACCTTGTGCTGCACCTCGGTCGGATGCTGGGTGGACGAATACACATGCACCCCGTCCTCCAGCGGCAGCGCAGCGGCGATCTGCCCCTCCAGGTAGAAATGCTCCTGCCCGCCGACCGGGAACTCGCCCTCGACCAGATGCGGAGCCTTCGCGATCTCGCCCGCCGCGTCGCCTCGCGCCCAGACGATCGGCCCCTGCTCGAAGCGGGAATTCGCGGCCAGCGCGTCCTCGACCGTCAAGAGCGCGGGCAGTTCGCGATAGACGACCTTGCCCAGCCGCGCCGCCTTGCGCGCCGCCAGGTGGCTGTCAGCCACCACCAGGAACACCGGCTGGCCGTGGTAGTGCACCTTTCCAACCGCCAGCAAAGGCTCGTCATGGGCCGAAGGCGAACAATCGGGCATGTCGGGCAGGTCCTCGGCCGACAGCACCATGACCACGCCGGGGGCTGCGCGGACAGCCGACAGGTCCATCGACAGGATCTCGCCATGCGCCACGGTCGACAGGCCGAAGGCCAGGTGCAGCGCGCCCGCGGGCAGCGGAATGTCATCCAGATAGCGGGCCTGGCCGGTGACGTGCAGCGGCGCGCTGTCGTGCGGCAGGGGTTTTCCCAGGCTCATGCCCGCACCTCCAGCACCGAGACGGGGACCCCGTTCAGGTCGTGGAAATACCGCAGCAGCATGTTCTGCGCCGACTGCATCCGGTAGGCGGCACTGGCGCGCATGTCGCTCATCGGGGTGAAGTCCGTCGTCATCGCCTTCATCGCGGCGCGGATGGCGGTTTCGGTCCAGGGCTGGCCGACCAGCGCCGCCTCTGTCGCCGCAGCGCGTTTCGGGATTCCCGCCATGCCGCCAAAGGCGATCCGGGCCGAAGCCACCACGCCGCCCGAGGTCACCACGTTGAACCCGCCGCAGACCGCGCTGATGTCCTGGTCGAAGCGCTTGGACAGCTTGTAGCAGCGGAATTCGGGTGCGACGGCGGGCAGGGTGACGCCGGCGACGAATTCCGCTTCGCGCCGGTCCTGCTTGCGGTAGTCCAGGAAGAACCGCTCCAGCGGGATCGACCGCATCTCGTCGCCCCGGCGCAGGTGCAGCGTGGCCCCCAGGGCGATCAGCGCGGGCGGGCCGTCGCCGATGGGGCTGCCGTTGGCGATGTTGCCGCCGATGGTCGCCGCATTGCGCACCTGTTCGCTGGCATAGCGGCGGAACAGCTCTCCCAGCGGCGGGATCAGCGGTGCCACAACCTGGCGCAACTCGGCGATGGTGACGCCGGCGCCGACGTGCAGCAGGTCGCCGCGGCGTTCGATCTGGCGCAGGTCCTGCATCCCCGAAAGGAAGGCGACCTTGGGCAGGTCGCGCAGCTGCTTGGTGACCCACAGGCCGACATCCGTGGCCCCGGCGACCAGGGTCGCATCGGGGTTCTCCAGATACCATTGTGCGAATTCGTCGCTGTCGCGCGGGTGGAAAGCGCCGGGGAGGCTGCCTGCCTCCCCGGACCCCTCTGGGAGTATTTCGGAAAGAGCAAGCCTGTCGGCGGCCATCCAGTCGGGAACCGGCGCGTTCGCCGCCGCCTCGGCGGCCCGGATGATCGGCGCATAGCCGGTGCAGCGGCACAGGTTGCCGGCCAGCTGGTCGTCGTGGTCGGTCGCACCGTTCAGATGCGCCACCGCCATCGACACCACGAAGCCCGGCGTGCAGAAGCCGCATTGCGACCCGTGATGCGCCACCATCGCCTGTTGCACCGGGTGCATCTGGCCCTGCGGGCCGGCGATGCCTTCGACCGTGCGCACCGCCTTGCCCTGCAGTTGGCCCAGGAACAGGATGCAGGCGTTCAGCGCCTTGGTGCCGCCGGCATCGGTGACCATGACCGTGCAGGCGCCGCAATCGCCCTCGCAGCACGCCTCCTTGGTGCCGCAAAGCCCACGGGTTTCCCGCAGCCAGTCGAGAAGCGTCCGCGTCGGGGGTTCCCCCGTGACGCGGACCGGCGTTCCGTTCAACAGAAACGCGATGCCGCTCATATGTCCGTCCGCCGCGGTCTCCCCGTTTGAGGCGTCTGGCGTGGCCGCCCGATGCGGCGTAAAGCGGGCCACGCGCCCCTTGTTGTTG
>JAGPCN010000383.1 GCA_018058035.1 Fuscovulum sp. | reverse complement strand
CGGCACCCTGCCCGGCCCCATCGTCGGCGTGATCGTGTTCTACGCCCTGCAGCGCCTCTTGGCCGACTATGGCACCATCTACCTGATCGTGCTGGGCTGCCTGGGCATCGCGGTCATGCTGTTCGCCCGCCGCGGGCTGTGGGGCCTGTTCACCGACCGCACCGGCATAGACCTGTTGCCCCTGACCCACCGCCCGCCGAAAGGCGCGGCCCCTGCACCCCAGCCTTCCCGCCGCACCGCCTGAGCGCGGCCATCCGAGGACACGAACATGATGCAGTATTTCTCCGAAGACCGCTCGGTCGAGACCGTGAACGCCCGGATGGGCGGCGATGTCACCCCCCGCATGGCCGAGGTGATGGCCTGCCTGGTCAAGCACCTGCACGCCTTCGCCAAGGAAATCCACCTGACCCAAGGAGAATGGGAAACCGGCATCGACTTCCTGACCAGGACCGGCCAGATCTGTTCCGGCGAGCGGCAGGAATTCATCCTGTTGTCCGACGTGCTGGGCTTTTCCATGCTGGTCGATGCGATCAACAACCGCCGCCCGGCGGGGGCCACGGAAAACACCGTCTTCGGCCCCTTCCACGTCGCCGATGCCCCGATCCGCGCGATGGGCGACTGCATCAGCCTGGACGGCAAGGGCGAGTCCTGCCTGTTCGAGGGCCGCGTGATCGACCTGCACGGCAACGCGATCCAGGGCGCCTGCGTCGATGTCTGGTCCGACAACGCCGACGGATTCTATGACGTGCAGCAGCCCGGCATCCAGCCCAAGTGGAACAACCGCGGCCGCTTCTTCACCGGCCGCGACGGCGCCTATGCCTTCCGCGGCATCAAGCCAACCTCCTACCCGATCCCCGATGACGGCCCGGTCGGCAAGATGCTGGCGGCGATGGGCCGCCACCCCTATCGCCCGGCGCACATGCATTTCCTGGTGACCGCGCCGGGGTTCCAGAAGCTGGTCACGCATACCTTCGTGGGCGACGACACCTACCTGGACAGCGATGCCGTCTTTGGCGTCAAGCAGACCCTCGTCGCCCCGTTCCAGCGGCTGGAGGGCGCCGATACGCTGTGGCGGTCGCCCTTCGACTTCGTGCTGACCCCCGAGTAAGGCGCGCATCATGCCGAACGTGAAGATCTTTGTGGACGACAGCCTTTATCCGGCCATCCGGGCGCCCCTGGCCCAGGCCCTGGGGCCGATCCGCGACATGCTGTGCCGCGAACTGGCGGTGGACGTGCCCGCCTGCCAGTTCGCCGTGCTGCCGGTCGGCGCCATGCCCGACCTGCCGCGCGTCAACGTGGAAATGGCGATCCTGCCGCGCCCCGAACGCACGCGCGAGGTGATCCTGTCGGTCTGCGGCCAGATGCGGAAAATGGTGGAAGACGCCACCCGCACCCATGTCGCGGTGCGCGTCACCGCGCTGGACCCCGAAACCTACATCGCCTTGAAGTAAGGGAACCGCAATGGACAAGACCTTGCCCGACCTGGCCTCTGCCGTGGCGGGGATCGAAGACGGAATGACGGTGATGATCGGCGGCTTCGGCGGCTCGGGCGCACCGATCGAACTGATCCACGCCCTGATCGACCGGTTCCTGGCCACCGGCCACCCGCGCGGGTTGACGGTTGTCAACAACAACGCCGGCAACGGCCATGTCGGCCTGGCCGCGCTGATCGAGACCGGGATGGTGGCCCGGCTGATCTGTTCCTTCCCGCGCTCGGCCGATCCGGTGGTCTTCACCGAACGCTACCTGGCCGGCAAGATCGAGCTGGAGCTGGTGCCGCAGGGCACGCTGGCCGAACGCATCCGCGCCGGCGGCGCCGGCATCCCAGCCTTCTACACGCCCACCTCGTTCGGCACCGACCTTGCGGCGGGCAAGCCGGTCGAGGTGTTCGAGGGCCGGTCCTATGTGCGCGAACGCTGGCTGAAGGCCGATGTGGCGCTGGTCAAGGCGCATCTGGGCGACACGCTTGGCAACCTGACCTACCGGATGGCGGCGCGCAACTTCGGGCCCCTGATGTGCATGGCCGCCGCCCGGACCATCGTGCAGGTGTCAAAGATCGGCGCCATCGACCCCGAGGCGGTGATCACCCCCGGCATCTTCGTGCAAGGTGTCGTGCAGGTCGAAAACCCCGCGCAGGAAGAAGACCTGAACCGCGCCAACGCCCGCTACCCGGAGACCGCCGCATGAAGCTGACCCCCACCCAGATCGCCTGGCGCGCGGCGCAAGACATCCAGGACGGCGCCTATGTCAACCTGGGCATCGGTTTCCCCGAGATGGTCGCCCGGTTCCAGCCGCCCGGCCGGCAGGCGATCTTTCACACCGAAAACGGCATCCTGGGCTTTGGCGAGGCCCCGGCAGCAGGCTCCGAGGACTGGGACCTGATCAACGCCGGCAAAAAGGCCGTGACGCTGAAGCCCGGCACCGCATTCTTCCACCACGCCGACAGCTTTGCCATGGTGCGCGGCGGCCATCTGGACGTGGCGATCCTGGGCGCCTACGAGGTCGCCGAGACCGGCGATCTGGCGAACTGGTCCACCGGGCCAAGGGGCGTGCCGGCGGTGGGCGGCGCGATGGACCTTGTTCACGGCGCCAAGCGCGTGGCCGTCATCACCGACCATGTGACGAAAGAGGGCAAGCCCAAGCTGGTGAAACGCTGCGCCCTGCCGCTGACCGGCGTGGCCTGCGTCACCCGGGTCTATTCCAGCCTGGCCGTGA
>JAGPCN010000005.1 GCA_018058035.1 Fuscovulum sp. | reverse complement strand
CCACCCCAGCCCGATGCCGCATGCGCATGTGGTGACCTCGACCACCCACAAGACCCTGCGGGGCCCGCGCGGAGGGGTGATCCTGACCAATGACGCCGACATGGCGAAAAAGATCAACGCGGCCGTCTTCCCCGGCCTGCAGGGCGGCCCGCTGATGCATGTCATCGCCGCCAAGGCCGTGGCCTTTGCCGAGGCGCTGGAGCCGTCGTTCAAGGATTACATCGGCAATGTGGTCGCGTCCTCGCGGGTGCTGGCCGAGGTGCTGGTGGCGCGCGGGGCGGCGATCGTGTCGGGCGGGACCGACAACCACCTGATGCTGGTCGACCTGCGCCCCTTGGGCGTCAAGGGCAATGCCGCCGCCGAGGCGCTGGAGCGGGCTGGCATCACCTGCAACAAGAACGGCGTGCCGGGGGATCCGGAAAAGCCCACCGTCACCTCGGGCATCCGACTGGGCACGGCGGCCGGCTGCAGCCGGGGCTTTGGCGTCCAGGAGTTCCACCAGATCGGCGGGCTGATCGGCGACGTGCTGGACGCGCTGCGCCGCTCGCCGGAGGGCGACACGGCGGTCGAGGCATCGGTGCGCGAAATGGTCGTGGCGCTCTGCCGCCGCTTCCCGATCTATGGGGGCGACCATGCGTGAGTTTGACCTCGTCGTCATCGGCGGCGGACCGGGTGGCTATGTCGCCGCGATCCGGGCCGCGCAGCTTGGCCTTTCGGTCGCCTGCGTTGAACAGCGACCCACCCTGGGCGGCACCTGTCTGAACGTCGGCTGCATCCCGTCGAAGGCGCTCTTGTCGTCATCGGAACATTGGGCCGAGCTGAAGCATCTGGCTCAGCACGGCATCACGCTGGGGGAAAGCGGCTTTGACCTGGACGCGATGATGGCGCGCAAGGACAAGGTGGTGGGCGACCTGACCAAGGGCATCGCGCATCTGTTCAAGAAGAACGGGGTGGAATGGCTGGCCGGGCGCGGCGGCATTCCGGCGGTTGGCCGCGTGCAGGTCGGCGAGGAAACCGTTGCCGCCAAGACCATCCTGATCGCCACCGGGTCCGATCCTGCCGCCCTGCCGGGCGCAGTGATCGACGAAGAGGTGATCCTGACCTCGACCGGCGCCTTGGCGTTGTCGAAGGTGCCCGGGCATCTGGTGGTGGTCGGCGCGGGGGTGATCGGGCTGGAGCTGGGCCAGGTCTGGGCGCGGCTGGGGTCCAAGGTGACGGTCGTGGAATACCTGGACCGCATCCTGCCGGGCGCCGATGCCGAGATTGCCAAGACCGCGCAGCGGCTGTTGCAGCGGCAGGGGCTGGCCTTCCAGCTGGGCCGCAAGGCGGCCGTGCAGCGCAGCGGCGACAAGGCCACCGTCACGCTGGAACGCCGCGATACGGGTGTCACGGAAACGCTGGAGGCGGATGCCGTTCTGGTCGCCATTGGCCGCCGCCCGCGCACGGCGGGGCTGGGGCTGGAAGCCTTGGGCGTCGCGCTGGACCCGCGCGGCTTTGTCGCCGTGGATGGCCAGTTCCGCACCAATGTGCCGGGGATCCTGGCCATCGGCGACGTGGTGCCCGGCCCGATGCTGGCGCACAAGGCCGAGGAGGACGGGGTTGCCGCGGTCGAGGCTCTTGCGGGCAATGCCCACCCCGCGCCCGACTATGCGCTGGTGCCGGGAGTGGTCTACACCGCGCCGGAGATCGCCAGCCTGGGCGCCACCGAGGAGGCGCTGAAAGAGGCGGGAACGCCGCACGTGGTGGGCAAGTTCCAGTTCATCGCCAATGGCCGCGCCCGTGCGATGGCGGCGACGGACGGGCTGGTCAAGGTGCTGGCCCATGCCGGGACCGGCCGCATCCTGGGGGCGCATATCCTGGGCCGCAATGCCGGGGAACTGATCCAGGAACTGGTCCTTGCGATGACCAAGGGAGCCACGCTGGCCGATATCGCCGCCACCTCGCACGCCCATCCGGGCATGGGCGAGGCGGTCAAGGAAGCCTGCCTTGCCGCGCTTGGCAAGCCGCTGCACATGTGAGGGCAAACCGATGATCACTGAGGACCGCCTGCGCCACCCCGAAAAGGCCCACCGGCCTGCCGCGCCCGTTCTGCGCAAGCCCTCATGGATCCGCGTCTCGCGCGCGGACAGCGCGGGCTATGGCGAAACGCGGGCGATCCTGAAGACGGAAGGCATGTCCACCGTCTGCGAAGAGGCCGCCTGCCCGAACCGGGGCGAGTGCTGGTCAAAGCGCCACGCCACCATGATGATCATGGGCGAGGTCTGCACCCGGGGCTGTTCCTTCTGCAACGTCGCCACCGGACGACCCGACGCGCTGGATGCGTTCGAGCCGGGCCGGGTTGCGCAGGCCGTAGCGAAGCTGGGCCTGCGGCATGTGGTGATAACGTCCGTCGACCGCGACGATCTGGACGACGGCGGGGCGGCGCATTTCGCGCAAGTTATCCGCGCCGTCCGCCACCGCAACCCCGGCACGACGATAGAGGTGCTGGTGCCCGACTTCCTCCACAAGGGTGCCGCCTGGGAAACCGTGGTCGATGCCGCACCGGATGTGTTCAACCACAACCTCGAATGCGTGCCCCGGCTTTACCCCTCGGTCCGCCCCGGCGCACGTTATTACCAGTCGCTGCGCCTGCTGGACGAGGCCAAGCGCCGCAACCCCGGCATCTTCACCAAGTCTGGCCTGATGGTCGGCCTGGGCGAGACGCTGGAGGAGCTTCGGCAGGTGATGGACGACATGCGGATCGCGGGTGTCGATTTCCTGACCGTCGGGCAGTACCTGCAACCGACGCCGCAGCACCATGCGATAGCGCGCTTCGTTCCGCCCGAAGATTTCGCCCGGATCGAAACCATGGCGCGGTCCAAGGGCTTCCTTGCCGTTTCCGCCACGCCGATGACCCGTTCGTCCTTTCACGCAGACAACGGCTTTGCCGATCTGCAAGCCGCCCGCAATTCCCAGAGGGAGACCGCCCATGTCTGACACGACCGAACTTGGAAGAACCCCGCTGACCGCGCTGAACGCCCGGCTTGGCGGCAAGATGGTGGAATTCGCGGGCTATGAGATGCCCGTGCAATTCGCCGAAGGGGTGATGAAGGAACACCTGCACACCCGCGACAAGGCGGGCCTTTTCGACGTGGGGCACATGGGCCAGGTGATCCTGCGGGCCAGGTCGGGCAGGGTCGAGGACGCGGCGCTGGCGCTGGAGCGTCTGGTGCCGGTGGATGTGCTGGGGCTGAAGCCGGGCCGTCAGCGCTATGGCCTGTTCACCGACGACAAGGGCGGCATCCTGGACGACCTGATGTTCGCCAACCGGGGCGACCATCTGTTCCTGGTCGTGAACGCCGGCTGCAAGGTCCAGGACATCGCGCATTTGCGCAAGCACCTGTCGGGGGATTGCGAGATTACGGAACTGACCGACCGCGGGCTGATCGCCCTGCAGGGCCCGGCGGCGGAACGCGCGCTGGCCAAGCTGAACCCCGAGGTGGCCGCGATGGCCTTCATGGATGTCCGGGACGTGACGCTGGTTGGTGCGGATTGCATCGTTTCGCGCTCGGGCTATTCGGGCAAGGACGGGTATGAAATCTCGGTCCCGGCGGAAAAGGCGGTTGAGCTGACGCAGGCCCTGCTGGCCGATCCTGACGTGCATCCCATCGGCCTTGGCGCGCGCGACAGCCTGCGGCTGGAAGCGGGCCTTTGCCTCTATGGCAACGAAATCGACACCACGACGACGCCGGTCGCCGCTGCCCTGGAATGGGCGGTGCAGAAGGTGCGCCGCACTGGCGGGGCCCGCGCGGGTGGCTTCCCCGGTGCCGATGTGATCCTGCTGGAGTTCGAAAAGGGCGCCGACCGCCGGCGCGTTGGCCTGGCCCCCGAAGGCCGCGCGCCAGTCCGTGGCGGGGCGGAGCTTTTCGCCGATGAAACCTCGACCAGCCCGGTCGGCAGCGTCACCTCGGGAGGCTTCGGCCCCACGGTCGAGCGGCCCGTCGCCATGGGCTATGTCGCCACCAGCCTGTCGGAACCCGGCACCCGGCTTTTCGCCGAAGTGCGCGGCAAGCGGCTGCCGGTCACCGTTGCCACCCTTCCCTTCATCACCCCCCGCTACAAGCGCGCCTGAGGAGCCCCAAGATGTTGAAATATACCGAAGATCACGAATGGCTGAACATCGCTGACGGCGTTGCGACCGTCGGCATCACCAACCACGCCGTCGAACAGTTGGGCGATCTGGTGTTCGTCGACCTGCCCGAGGTTGGCGCGCAGCTGGCCAAGAACGACGCCGCCGCGACGGTGGAATCGGTCAAGGCCGCGTCCGATGTCTATTGCCCGCTGGACGGCGAGGTTGTCGAGGTGAACGAGGCGATCGTGAACGATCCGTCCATCGTGAACTCGGACGCACAGGGCGCTGGCTGGTTCTTCAAGCTGAAGCTGGCAAACGCTGCCGATGCCGAGGGCCTGATGGATGAAGCCGCCTATCTGGCGCTGGTGGGCTGAGGGCATCATGACCTACAGCGAAAGCACATACGCCCCCTATGACTTTGCCAACCGGCGGCACATCGGGCCCTCCCCGGCGGAAATGGCCGAGATGCTGAAAGCGGTCGGCGCGCCCAGCCTGGATGCGCTGATCGACGGGATCGTGCCCGAGGGCATCCGCCTGCGCACGCCGATGACCTGGGGCAAGGCCCTGTCGGAGCAGGGCGTTCTGAACCGGCTGCGCCAGGTGGCTGACAAGAACCGCGTGATGACCAGCCTGATCGGGCAGGGCTATCACGGCACCGTCACCCCGCCCGCGATCCAGCGCAACATCTTTGAAAACCCCGCCTGGTACACGGCCTATACGCCCTATCAGCCCGAGATTTCGCAGGGCCGTCTTGAGGCGCTTCTGAACTACCAGACGATGATCTCGGACCTGACGGCCCTGGACGTCGCCAACGCCTCGCTGCTGGACGAGGGCACTGCGGCAGCCGAGGCCATGGCGCTCTGCCAGCGGTCGGCCAAGTCGAAGGCCTTGGCCTTCTTCGTCGACCACCACTGCCACCCGCAGACCATCGCCGTGATCCAGACCCGTGCCGAACCTCTGGGCTGGCAGGTGATCGTCGGCAATCCCTTCACCGATCTGGACCCGACCAAGGTCTTTGGTGCGGTGTTCCAGTATCCGGGCACCTATGGCGACGTGCCGGACTTCACCGCCGTCATCGCAAGCTTGCACGGCGCGGGCGCGCTGGCCTGCATGGCGGCTGATCCGCTGGCGCTGACCGTTCTGAAGGCCCCGGGCGAGATGGGCGCCGACATCGCCATCGGCTCGACCCAGCGGTTCGGCGTGCCGATGGGCTATGGCGGCCCGCATGCCGCCTACATGGCCGTCAAGGACGCGCTGAAGCGCAACATGCCGGGTCGGATTGTCGGTGTGTCTATCGACGCGCGCGGCAACCGGGCCTATCGCCTGTCGCTGCAAACGCGCGAGCAGCATATCCGCCGCGAAAAGGCGACCTCGAACGTCTGCACCGCGCAGGCGCTCTTGGCGGTCATGGCCTCGATGTACGCCGTGTTCCACGGACCGGAAGGCCTGAAGGCCATTGCCGAGCGCATCCACCGCAAGATGGTACGGCTGGTGAAGGGGCTTGAAGCGCAGGGCTATACCGTTGAACCGGCGAATTTCTTCGACACGGTCACCATCGAGGTCGGCGCCGTGCAGGGCGCGATCCTGAAGGCGGCGGAAGCCGAGGGGATCAACCTGCGCAAGGTCGGCGCGACGAAGATCGGGATTTCCTTCGACGAACGCACCCGCCGCAGCCATACCGAGGCGATCTGGCGTGCCTTTGGCATTGACCGGCGCGATGATGACCTGAGCCATGACTACCGCCTGCCGGAAGGCCTGCTGCGGACCTCGGACTACCTGACGCATCCGATCTTCCACATGAACCGGGCCGAGGCGGAAATGACGCGCTACATGCGGCGTCTGGCCGACCGCGACCTGGCGCTGGACCGGGCGATGATCCCGCTGGGGTCCTGCACCATGAAGCTGAACGCCACCGCCGAGATGATGGCGCTAAGCTGGCCCGAGTTTTCCGACGTTCACCCCTTTGCGCCCGACAGCCAGACCGCGGGTTACGCGGAAATGCTGCGCGACCTGGAAGCGAAGCTGTGCCTGATCACCGGCTATGATGCGTTCTCGATGCAGCCGAACAGCGGCGCACAGGGGGAATATGCGGGGCTTCTGACCATCCAGGCCTTTCACCGCTCCCGGGGTGAAGGGCACCGCGACGTCTGCCTGATCCCGACCAGCGCGCACGGCACCAACCCGGCTTCGGCGCAGATGGTGGGGATGAAGGTGGTTGTGGTCGGCGTGGCGCCGAACGGCGACATCGACATGGACGACTTCCGCGCCAAGGCGGAACAGCGTGCGGCGAACCTTGCCGCCTGCATGATCACCTACCCCTCGACCCACGGCGTCTTTGAAGAAACCGCCCGCGAGATCTGCGAGATCACGCATCGCCACGGCGGTCAGGTCTATCTGGACGGCGCCAACATGAACGCCATGGTGGGCCTGTCGCGGCCCGGCGACATCGGGTCGGACGTCAGCCACCTGAACCTGCACAAGACCTTTGCCATCCCGCATGGCGGCGGCGGTCCGGGCATGGGGCCGATCGGCGTCAAGGCGCACCTTGCGCCGCACCTGCCCGGTAACCCGATGGTGGCCGATGGTGGCGCGGTGTCCTCGGCGCCTTACGGGTCTGCCTCGATCCTGCTGATCTCGTGGGCCTATTGCCTGCTGATGGGCGGCGAGGGGCTGACGCAGGCGACCAAGGTGGCGATCCTGAACGCCAACTACATCGCCAGCCGGCTGAAGCACGCCTTCCCGATCCTCTACTCCTCGAAATCCGGCCGTGTCGCGCATGAGTGCATCCTGGATACGCGGGTCATGAAGGACAGCGCCGGGGTGACGGTGGACGATGTGGCCAAGCGGCTGATCGACAGCGGCTTCCACGCGCCGACGATGAGCTGGCCGGTCGCGGGCACGCTGATGGTGGAACCGACCGAAAGCGAACCGAAGGCCGAGCTTGACCGCTTCATCGCCGCCATGCTGGGCATCGCCGCCGAAGCGGAAGCGATCATCGCGGGCAAGCTGGACCCGGAGAACAACCCGCTGAAACGCGCGCCGCACACGGTGGAGGACCTGGTGGGTGACTGGGACCGGCCTTACAGCCGCGAACAGGGCTGCTTCCCGCCCGGCGCCTTCCGGGTGGGCAAGTACTGGTCCTCGGTCAACCGCGTCGACAACGTCTATGGCGACCGGAACCTGATCTGTTCCTGCCCGCCGCTGGAAAGCTACGTCGAAGCGGCCGAGTGACGGCCTGACCTTTCGGGCGGCCTGCACGGGCCGCCCGTTCCTGACGTCTGGGGGAAGCGCGCATGTTCCTGTCGGTCTTCGACATCTTCAAGATCGGCATCGGGCCGTCTTCGTCGCACACCATCGGGCCGATGGTGGCCGCCGCCCGGTTTCTGAAGGAATTGCGCGCCAGCCTTGCCGCCAGACAGGCCAACAGCCTGCACCTGCGCGCCAGCCTGCATGGCTCGCTGGCATTTACCGGCCACGGCCATGCCACCGACCGCGCGGTCTGTCTGGGCCTTCTGGGCTTTCACCCCGCCACCATCGACCCCGACATGGCGCAGATCGAGGAAGACCGGCTGAAACGCGCGGGCGTCATCCACCTGCCTGACATGCCGCCGCTGGTCTTCGCGCCTGACACCGACCTGATCTTCGACTACGGCCCGCCCTTGCCCGGCCATGCCAACGGTCTGGTGCTGGAAGCCCGCGACAAGGACGGCAGCCTGCGCCTTCGCCGTACCTTCTATTCCATCGGCGGCGGCTTCGTGCAGACCGCCGAAGAGCTGGAAGCCGAGCGCAGCCGGGCCTTGGGCCTGCATGCCGAAACGGCGGCGATGGGCTATCCCTTTCCTTTCGGCACTGCCGCCGAGATGCTGGCGATGGGGCAAGCCTCGGGGCTGTCCATTGCCCGGATGAAGCGGGCCAATGAATCCGTGGCCCATGGCAAGGCGCTGGACGACCGGCTGGATGCGATCTGGTCGGCGATGGACGGCTGCATCGGCCGCGGGCTACGGCAGGAGGGCATCCTCCCCGGCGGCCTGTCGGTGCGCCGCCGCGCGCACGGCATCCATCAGCAGCTGCTGGCCGAACAGGGCCGCAACCTGGAACAGCCGCATGTGGTGAACGACTGGATTTCGGTCTACGCCATGGCGGTGAACGAGGAGAACGCCGCCGGGGGCCGCGTGGTCACCTCGCCCACCAACGGCGCGGCGGGGGTGGTCCCGGCGGTGATCCGCTACTACCGCGACCATTGCCATGGCGCCACGCATGATGGCATCCGCGACTTCCTGCTGGTCGCCGCCGCCATCGGCGGGCTGATCAAGCACAATGCCTCGATCTCGGGTGCCGAAGTCGGCTGTCAGGGCGAGGTCGGCTCGGCCAGCGCCATGGCGGCGGCGGGGCTTTGTGCGGCCTTGGGGGGCACCAACGAGCAGGTGGAAAACGCTGCCGAGATCGCGCTGGAGCATCACCTGGGCATGACCTGCGATCCGGCCAAGGGGCTGGTGCAGGTGCCCTGCATCGAGCGCAACGGCCTGGGCGCGATCAAGGCGGTGTCGGCCGCCAGCCTGGCCCTTCGCGGCAATGGCACGCATTTCATGCCGCTCGACAACTGCATCGAGACGATGCGCCAGACCGGCATCGACATGAACACCAAATACAAGGAAACCTCGACCGGAGGCCTGGCCGTCAACCTGCCCGAATGCTGAGGTGTCGCTGACCGCCTCAGGCCATCAATGATCGCGAGGCGCTGTCCGTGCTTCGGCGCAGGATAGCCTGGGCATCCCGCACAGGCGTGACAAGTGTTAAATAAATTGGCACTCTCTGTTCCCGGCGACTAGAGTCGCGACTGCGGAATCATCGGAGACAGAAGGTGAAGGCGAAGAAGGCAAAGGACGTGCCCGTGACGGTTCCGTCCGCCGAGGAAGTCTCGGGCGATTTGCAGATTGGGCGTCGGATCAGGATGGTGCGCGAGTCGGTCGGTCTTTCCCAGCGAGAACTGGCGCGGCGTTCGGGGATCACCAACGCCACGATTTCGCTGATCGAACAGGATTCGCACGCGCCTTCGGTCACCTCGCTGCACCGCATCCTTTCGGCCATTCCGATGAGCCTTGCCGACTTCTTCGCGCTTCCGGTCTATCGCAAGAACGTGTTGTTCTACCGGCCGGACGAGCTGACGGTGGTGTCGCGCGGAGCCGCCGATCTGCGTGTTCTGGCGGCTGAGCGGCGCGACAAGACCTTGCAGATGTTTTTTGAACACTATGCGCCCGGTGCCGGTATCGGACCCGAGAAGATCTCGCATGACGGGGAAACCGCGGCGATCGTGATCCAGGGGGTGATCGAGATCACCACGGCGGATGGCGTCGAGCGCATCGAGGCAGGCGGCGGATACCAGGTGTTCGGCAATCAGCCCTACAGCCTGCGCAACATTGGCGAAGACGAGGCAATTGTGGTCTGCGCGGTGACGCCGCCGATGATGTAGGACCAGGACAGGCTGCCGATGCGTTAAGCAATTATTGTCAAAGCGTTTAAATATTTTGACGCTTCTCCGCGCCGCTGTCATAGTCTTTGCAGGCGGAGTCCTTGGATCAACGCTGTGGAGATACCGGGCCGGCTGCAACGGATCCGCCGTACGGCGGGCGAAAAAGGGAAGGGTTGCATGCGCGGTCACGGGAAAGGTGCTTTGAAGATTGGCCTTGGCGCGGCAGTTGCAGCGCTGGCGGCGTTTCCTCTGGCGGCCGAGCAGCCGAAGTCTGCTGATCCGATCAAGATCGTGGTGAACACCCAGGTGCAGTTTCCGGCGATCAGCGCGGGCGACGCCCATGTGCAGGTCGAAGTCTGGGAAGGCACGATGCGCCCGGCCTTCGAGGCCGAGGTGGCCAGCGGCAAGATGATCGACGCGGGCACCCATGCCGCGACCACGCGCAAGGAGTGGTGGTATCCGACCGATGTCGAAGAGGTCTGCCCGGGCCTGCCGGACCGGACCGCGCTGTCGAACTGCGCCGAGGTCCTTGCCCTGCCGGAAACCGCACCGAACGGGCGCTTCCTGGGCGGCGCGGCCGAGGGGGAAAAGCATGACGAAGAGCGGATCGAGGCACTGGGTGCTGCAGAAGTATGACGGCAAGTTCGTGGAGTTCCCCGAGTGGGCGGCGGAATGCTCCACCGATCCGGCCTGGGGGTCGAACCCCGACATGCCCTTTGACTGCGGCAACGCCAAATCGGGCTGGCTGAAGGAGGCTGCATGGTCGGGAATGGCCGAGAAATACCCCTGCGCGCTGGAACTGCTGAAGGCCGTCTCGTTCAATGACGACATGATCGGCGCTGGCTTCTACCTGATGGACGTCGATGGCCTGACGGCCGAGGCGGGCGCGGAGGAGTGGATGAAGAAATACGCAGCCGACGTGCAAGCCTGGCGCGATGCCGTTCCGGCCGAGTGCAAGACGGGCTGAAGACGCAACAGGCAGAGGCCGGGACGTCCCGGCCTCCACTCCGGATCCGTGTGGGGAAGCCATGTCGCAAGTGTCATGCAAGGGCGTCCGGAAGGTGTTCGGCCCGCAGGCCGAGGCGCTGTTCCAGAATACCCGCGACAAGTCCCGGATCACCGCCGAAGGCATCGCTTCGGCCGGCGGACTTGCCGCGGTCCAGGATATCAACCTAGAGGTGGCCGAGGGCGAAATCCTGATCATCATGAGTCTCAGCGGATCGGGCAAATCGACGCTTCTGCGCTGTCTGTGCCGGTTGGTGGCCAACCCGGATGTCTGGCTGCTGGACGAGCCCTTCAGCGCGCTGGACCCGCCGACCCGGCGCGAGATGCAGGACAAATTCGTGCGACTGCAACGGATGCTGAAAAAGACCATCGTCTTCGTCACGCATGACTTTGACGAAGCCGCCAGGGTGGCCGACCGCATCTGCATCATGCGCGACGGGCGGGTGATCCAGACCGCGACGGTGGCCGAGCTGATCCTGTCTCCGGCGGATGGTTATGTGCAGCGCTCTACCGAAAAGGCGGTCCATGTCCTGGCGGCGGACGGCCGTCCGGTCGGTTTCCAGGACCGGGGGCGCTTTCTCGAGGTTCTGACCAACCGGAGGCCCGCCATTCTGGCGGAGACGGTCTGAGATGATCGCGCGGGCACGGACTGGATGGGTCCGCCCAGCGATGGCAGGTGCGGCGGCGCTGGTCCTTGGCACTCTGCTGGTCTTGCTGCTTGCGCGGGCGGCAGAGGTGCCCGGCCTGGACAAACCGCCGCGCTGGATACAGCTGCCGATCGACCGCTGGATCGGGCAGGGCTTCGACGGGTTTCTGGCGGTGTCGTTGGGCGGGGTCACGGTGGTAGACCTGTTCCGCGGGCTGACGTCGCTGTTCGGCATCCCGGTGGCGCCTGCCCTCGCGGGACTTGGCGCCCTGTCCTTGCGGCCGGCTGTGGTGCTGCTGGGTCTGGGCGAGGTGACGGCGGTGCTGCCGGCGGTTCTGGTGGGGTTCAACCAGGTGGTGATGATGTCGCTGGCGATGGTGGCGATCGCCTCGCTGATCGGGGCCGGCGGTCTGGGGCACGAAGTGCTGGTCCAGCTTGACCGGCTAAGCCCGGGCCGCGCGCTGGAGGTGGGCGTGGGCATCGTGGTGCTGGCAGTGACGCTGGACCGGATCGGCAGCGGCATTGCCAACCGCCCGGCCGGAGCGGCGCGGAGCAGGGCGCAGCGGCAGGGCACAAAAGTGCTTTTTGCGGCGGCGGCGCTGGCTGCCGTTCTCCAGGCTCTGCACGTTACCGGGTTTGATGCGATCAAGGGCTTTCTGTCGACCGCGCCGATGTGGGACCGGCTGATTTCGGGCTTCGTCGCCCAGTTCTCGGACCAGTTGGAGACCTTTCGCAACCAATTCCCGATCTGGTTTGCGCTGCCCATCCGCCAGGCGCTGCCGTGGCTGCCCTGGCCCGGGATGATCCTGGCCGCGGCGGCGGGCGCCTGTTGGCTGGGCGGGACAAGGCTGACGCTGCTGGCGCTGGTGACACTGGGCGGTCCGGCAATTGGCGGGCTTTGGGTTCCGGCGGTCAGCACCGTCTACATGGTACTGACGGCGCAGTTGATCTGCCTGGCCATCGGGGTGCCGGTGGCGGTGGCGGTGTCACGGCACGCAGGGCTGTCGCGCGCGGCGCTATTGGTCTGCTGGCGATGCTGGCAGACCGCTGCATCCGGGCGATCATCGCACGGCAAAGAGCCGTCGTTCGACATAATTAGTTTAACATAACGTTCAAAATACTTGACGTTCCTTCAGGCTGGTCGCAGACTTCGGTCAGGACCTGTGGAGGAATCAGCGGCAGGTCCCTGCGCAGGAGGGCGCACACCCGATTCCCCGGCCGAAGGGCCAGACAGGCGAACATCTGACCGAACGGCCCGCCAGATAGCCGACGGGCCGCCCCGCAAGGCCGGTGTCCGCAATGCGGGCAACGGGCATGGCCATGCTGCAACGGCGGCAGACGCCGGGTCGCAGCGCGGCAGGAAAAACAAGAACGCGAAACAGGGAAAATGAGATGGCCGACTTACCGAACGTTCCAATCGCCTTGCGCGCCAAGCTGGAAGAAATCGACCGCGACAGCCGCCTGGCAGCCGGTTTCACCGGCAAGGACTGGCTGCTGCTGCTCTTGACCGGAGTCGTCTTTCCGGCCGCCCTGATCTGGTGGGGGGCGCAATGACCACGCATTCGGACCACGCGCTGCACACTTCGGTGGCGGAAATGGCAGGGCTGGACCTGCAGACAGACGAAAGCTGGCCGCTGACCTCGCGTGAGCGGAACTGGACCTCGATGCAGCTGGCGATGGTGCTGATGGTCACCGCCTGCGCGACCTGGTGCTTCGTGATCGGCGAATATGTCGGCTATTACCTGGGCTTCAAGGCCGGGTTCGCGGCCATGACCGCCGGATCGATGATCGGCATGCTGGTCGTAGCGCTGGCCACCGTACCCTCGGCCACCAAGTACGGCATCGACACGGTCGTATCGTGCCGCCCGCAGTTCGGGATGCGCGGCTGGTTGATCGGGGTGGCGCTGCAATACATCTCGATCATCGGCTGGAACTCGATCCTGCTGATCTTCTTCGGAAAATCCGTCTCGCAGCTGTTCATCACGCTGGGCTGGGCGACAGCCGACAGTTCCGGCTGGATTTCGGCGGTCGCCACGGTCGTTTCCTGCGCCTTCGTCTTCCTGGTGCTGCGCGGCGGCGCCTCGGCGGTGGTGCGGATCTCGACGCCTCTGTTTGTGGCCATCCTGCTGATCGGCTGCTGGATGATCTACCTCTTGATGACCCGCGAATGGGACAAGATCGAAGCGGCGACACCGGCCTATGCCTCGGGCAGCTTTCGCTGGGACTATGTGACCGGGATCGAGTTGGGCATCGCCACGCTTCTGTCCTGGTGGCCCTATGTGGGGGCCATGGTGCGGGTCACGCCCTCGGCGTCCAAGGCGGCAATGCCGGCGATGCTGGGCATGGGCCTGCCGGTCCCGCTGCTCAGCGTGATCGGGCTGGCGGCGATCCTGTCGCTGGGCGTGTCCGACCCCTCGGCCTGGATGATCGAACTGGGCGGGCCGGTCTATGGCGTCATCGCGCTGTTGTTCGTGATCTTCGCCAACATCGGCACGGCGGTGACGGGCGTCTATGCCACCGCGATCGGCCTGAAGAACATTCCCGGCGTCCACAATGCCAGCTGGAACACCACGCTTCTCTTGGCCATCGTCCCGGTGGCGTTCGTGGGCCTGGTGCTGCCCGATCTGTTCTTCAACAACTTCGGCACCTTCCTGGCCTTCATCGGCGTGACCTTCGGCCCGATGTGCGCGATCCAGATCGTCGACTACCTGATCCTGCGGCGCGAGCGGCTGAACATCTTCGCCCTCTACGACCAACGGGCCGGGTCGCCCTACTGGTTCTGGGGCGGGGTGAACTGGGTCGCCCTGGCGGCGATGGGTGCGGGCATCGGGACCTACCTCTACCTCCTCGACCCGATCTCTTACGCCAGCCGGTCGCCCTATGAATACCTGACCGCCTCGCTGCCGACGATCCTGATCTCGGGCGTCACTTACCTGGTTCTGTCGCTGCTGATCACCCGGCCCTCGGGCAAGGGCAGCTACTGACCCATCGCTCTGGCCGCCCGCCGGCCGGAGCCGTCCCTTCCCCCTGGAACAGTCCTTCTACAGGAGCAAGAAGTCATGACCAAACGTGTTGCCGTCATCGGGGCGGGACCCAGCGGACTGGCCGTCCTGCGCGCCTTCGTCTCGGCCCGCGACAAGGGCGCCGAAATCCCCGAGATCGTCTGCTTTGAAAAGCAGGAAACCTGGGGGGGCCTGTGGAACTACAACTGGCGCACCGGCACCGATGAAAACGGAGAGCCGGTGCATGGGTCGATGTACCGCTACCTGTGGTCGAACGGCCCGAAAGAGGCGCTGGAGTTTGCCGACTACACCTTCGACGACCACTTCGGCAAAGGCATCGGGTCCTACCCCCCGCGCGAGGTGCTGCTCGACTACATCAAGGGACGGGTCGAAAAGACCGTGGCGACCGAGTGGATCCGCTACAACTCGCCCGTTCGCTGGGTCAGCTATGACGAGGCCACCGCCAAGTTCACGGTGACGGTGCATGATCACGCCACGGACCGGGTCTATGCCGAGACCTTCGACTATGTGATGAACTGCGGCGGCCACTTCGCCACGCCGCACATCCCGTATTTCCCCGGCATCGACCGGTTCGCCGGCCGCGTGCTGCACGCCCACGACATGCGCGACGCGCTGGAGTTCCAGGGCCAGGACATCCTTGTCATCGGCGCCAGCTATTCGGCCGAAGACATCGGCAGCCAGTGCTGGAAATACGGCGCCAAGTCGATCACCTCGTGCTACCGGACGCAGGCGATGGGTTACAGCTGGCCCGACAACTGGGACGAACGGCCCAACCTGGTCAGCGTGTCGGGCAAGACTTGCAGCTTCAAGGACGGCTCGCAAAAGGATTTCGACGCGATCATCCTTTGCACAGGGTACCTGCACCACTACCCCTACCTGCAAGACGACCTGCGGCTGATTTCGAAGAACCGGCTCTGGCCGCTAAGCCTGTATCAGGGTGTCGCCTGGACGCGGAATCCGAAGTTCTTCTACATCGGCGCCCCGGACAACTGGTTCACCTTCAACATGTTCGACGCCCAGGCCTGGTGGGCGCGCGATGTGATCCTGGGCCGGATCAAGCTGCCCTCCTTCGCCGAGATGGAGGCCGACTGCGCCGAATGGCGGACCAAGGAAGAGGCGATCACCGAGCTGAACCACGGCTGGGAATTCCAGGGCGAGACGATCAAGCGGCTGCTGACGCAGACCGATTATCCGGCCTTCGACGTGGACGCGGTCTACGACCTGTTCTGGCAGTGGAAGAAGCACAAGGTGGCCGACATCATGGGCTTTCGCGACAACGTCTATCGGTCGGTATTTACCGGCAAGGTCTCGCCCCCGCACCACACGCCCTGGCGTGAGGCGCTGGACGACAGCCTCGAGTCCTACATCAACGCACCCTCGACCATCGCGGCCGAATGATCCCGTCGGGCGGGGCTGCGACCGATGTTGCAGCCCCGCCCTTTCCATCCGCAACAAGGGACAGGCGCATGGACCTGCTGGATTTCATCGAACGGCCAACGCAGTTGCGGGGTGCCATCGTGCCGGGTCTGCCGGTGCTGCCGCCGGGGGTCGAACGCCATCCGGTGCCGGGCGGCGGCACCCGCGCGGTCGAACTGCGCGCCGGTGACCAGTTCTGGGTGCTGGACCGCGAGGGCATGCAGCCCGCCGAGGCGGTGTTCTTCGATGCCGGCGGCCAGTCGCGGGCCGGGTTCATCGGCGCCGTCTCCTCGGGCCAGCCGGTCGGGTTGCAGGCGGCGCTGGCCGATGGCGGGCCGCAGGGGCGCGCGGTGTTGCAGGCTCTGGTGCAATCGGGCTTTGACCTCGGCCGGGCCGAGGCGGTGCGGATCTTTGCCGAAGGCTCGGCCGCCGCCGACCATCAGGGATTCGAGGCCGATCGCGACGGGCTCTTGCTGCTGGGGGCGGTGGGTGCCGCGATGGCGCCCGACCAGTCGACCCCGCTGACCGAGATCATCCTGTACATCCGCCGCCGCAAGCGGCTGAACGAGAAGGGTGAATTCACCCTGCCCGACCCGTTGGCCGATCCGGTCTACGAACACACGATCACCCCCGGTGCCGCCCATGCCTACGAGGTGAAGGCGGGACAGTACGTCCAGATCATCGACGTGCGCGGCCGCGAATGCACCGACTTCAACGCCTTCAAGCGCAGCGATCTGGACCGGGGCATCGAGGCCGGCATCGACCAGGGCGCCACGCGGTCGATGAACGGCAATTTCCACCCTACGCCGGGCATCTACTCGCGCTACTTCACCACCGATCTGGAGCCGATCCTGGATATCGTGCAGGACACCAGCGGCCACCACGATACCTTCGCCATCGCCTGCACCGGGCGCTACTACGAAGACCTTGGCTACTTCGGCCATTCCAACTGTTCGGACAACATCTCGGGCGCGCTGAAGCCCTATGGCATCCGACCGCGGCGCGGCTGGCCGACGATCAACTTCTTCTTCAGCCTGGTGCAGGAAAACCTGCATTCCTTCACCTCGGGCGAACCCTGGTCGCGGCCGGGCGACTTCGTGCTGCTGAAGGCGGCGACCGATCTTGTCTGCGTCAATTCCTGCTGCCCCGACGAGATAGACCCGGCAAACGGCTGGAACCCCAGCGAAATCCACGTCCGCGTCTATGACGGGGCGGAACGCTTTTCCCGATCCACAGGTTATCGCATGACCCCTGCCGCTGCCGCCACCGACACGCAGAAGACGCCGTTCCATGACCGGATGGCCGCCCTGGGGGCCGAATTCACCGCCGTGAACGGGGTCTTCCTGCCGGGGTCGTTCCGCAGCTCGACCCTGGTCGACGAATGGCGGGCCTGCCGCGAGCGGGTGGCGATCATGGACCTGTCGGCCTTGCGCAAATGCGAGATCGTCGGGCCGGATGCCGAGGAATTCCTGAACCGCGTGCTGCCGCGCGACGTGCGCAAGCTGGGGGTGGGCGGCGTGGTCTATACCGCGCTGTGCAACGACGCGGGCGGCATGGTCGATGACGGCACGCTGATGCGGATGACGCAGCTGAACTTCCGCTGGATCGGCGGGGCCGATGCCTCGATCCTGTGGTTGCAGGAACAGGCGCGGGGATCCGGGCTACAGGTCTCGGTCCGCAACTCGACAGCACAGGTGGCGAATCTGGCGCTGCAGGGGCGGCATTCAAGGGCGATCCTTGACGCGCTGTTCCTCCCGGTCACCGGCCGTCCGGCAGTGGCCGAACTGGCGCGCTTCCGCTTTACCGTGGCGCGGCATGGCGGCGACAACGGGCTGCCGGTGCTGATATCGCGCACCGGGTTCACGGGCGAGCTGGGCTATGAGGTCTTCTGCGCTCCGCGCGATGCCGAACAGCTGTTCGACCTCATGATGGCCGAGGGCGCGCGCCATGGCATCGCGCCGGTGGGCATGCACGCGCTGGACACGCTGCGCATCGAGGCCGGCCTGCCGCTTGCGGGGGCCGAGTTCGACGGCCGCACCACGCCCTATGAGGCGGGCATCGGCTTTACCGTGGCGCTGAAGGACAAGGAGACCGACTTTCCCGGCCGCGCGGCGCTGGAGAAGGCGGCGGCCTGGGGCAAGACGCGGCTGGTAACGCTGGTCCTGGACGGCGGCGAGGCCCCCCTGCCCCACGCGCCCGTGCGCATCGGGATGACGCCGGTCGGCAAGCTGACGTCGATCACCCGTTCGCCCGCGCTTGGCAAGGTGATCTGCCTGACCCAGATCGACGCCGACCATGCCACCCCCGGAACGCAGGTCATGATCGGCGCGCTGGATGGCGCGCAAAAGCACCTGGCCGCAAAAACCGCGCCGCTTTGCGTCTTCGACCCCGACCGCCAGCGCATCCAGGGCCACTACGGCTGACACGACACACCTTTCCCGAAGACAGAACGATGAGGAACCGACGATGACCCGATTCACCAACACCCTTGGCATGAGTTACAATTCCCGCCTGCTGAGCGGCGCGCTGATCAATGGCAAGTGGCTGCCCGGATCGGCCGGAACCTTCACCGTGAATGACCCGCACACCGGGACGGCCCTGCACGAGGTGGGCCGGGCCAGCCCGACGGATGTGGACCGCGCCGTGCAGGCGGCCAAGGCGGCCTTCCCGGCCTGGGCGGCGACGTCCGTGCAAAGCCGGGCCAAGATCCTGCGCAAGGTGCAGAGCCTGTTCCGCGAGCGCGCCGAAGACATGGCGCAGATGATCACCAAGGAAGTTGGCAAGCCGATCATGGCCGCGCGCGAGGAGACCTTCGAATACTCGGGCCCCGCCTGGGGCAAGGCGGCCGAGGAGATCCTGCGCTTTCGCGGGCAGTCGCTGCCCTCGACCCAGGAAAAGACCCGCAACAAGCGGCTGGTGCTGACGCATCGTCCGCTGGGCGTGATGGGGGTGATCACGCCGTTCAATTTCCCCACCGACATTTCCTCGATCGCGCTGGCGCATGCGGTGGCGGCGGGCAATACGGTGGTCTGGAAGCCCACCGAATATGGCCCGGTCTGCTGCGCGATGGTGGCGGAACTGTTCGAAGAGGCGGGGTTGCCGCCCGGCGTCATCAACATGGTGCAGGGTCTGGGCGACGTCGGCGCGCATCTGGTGCGCAACCGGGATGTGAAGGGCATCTTCTTCACCGGATCGACCAAGACCGGCGAGGATATCGCGCGCGTCAACCCCTTGCGCCCGATGCTTTTGGAACTGGGCGGCGACGGCCCGCAGATCGTGCTGGAAGACGCCGACATCGACCGCGCGGTCGAGGCGGCGATCACCGGCGCGTTCTACTATGCGGGCCAGGTCTGCACCTCGTCCGAGCGGCTTTTCGTGCATGAAGCGGTCTATGACGAATTCCTGGCCAAGTTCCGCAAGGCGACGGCGGCGATGAAGATCGGCGACCCGGCGGACCCCTCTTGCGACATGGGGCCGCTCTGCAACCCGGCGGTGCTGAAGCGCGCGCGCGAGCATGTGGCCGACCTGCGCGCCAAGGGCGCGACGGTGGAACAGTTCGGGCCGGAAGAAGGGCTGTACTACCCCGCGACCATCGTCACGGGCCTTGACCGCGAGATGATCAAGGGCAAGGGCGAATCCTTTGCGCCGCTGGCCCTGGTGCTGAAGGTGGCTTCGGGCGAAGAAGCCATCGAGATTGCCAACGAATCCGAGCTTGGGCTTGTTGCCTCGCTGTGGACGCAGGACATGTCGAAGGCCTGGCGCGTGGCCGAGGCGCTGCCGCATGGTGCGGTCAACGTCAATGAGACCTCGAACTACTGGGACCAGCTGGCACCCTTTGGCGGAGCGGGCAATTCCGGCGTGGGGCGCGAATTGTCGGAATGGTTCCTGCACAGCTTCACCGAGCCCAAGCTGATCGTCTTCGATCTGGGCGGCCCCGCCGACGACCGCCGCATCGAAGGCGGCTGGTAAGTCTTACGACCCGGCGACGTCCCGCATGGGACGCGCCGCGCCCGGCGTCCCCGTCCGCTCTCTGCGGGGACGCCGACTTTCTGCCTTTGCCAATGGAAATGCCATGACCGCCCAGATGACCGAAACCCAAGTCGAAGTTGCCATTGTCGGGGGCGGCGTGGCCGGATGCTCGATCGCCTATCACCTTGCCAAGCTGGGCATCACCGATGTCGCCCTGTTCGAGCGCAAGCAGTTGACCTGCGGCACGACCTGGCATGCGGCGGGTCTGGTGACGCAGTTGCGCGCCACCCGCAACATGACGGAACTGGCCAAGTACACCGGCGAGCTGTTCGGCAACCTTGAGGCCGAGACCGGGCAGGCCACCGGGTTCCGGCAGAACGGATCGGTCCGGGTTGCCAAGACCGAAGCGCGGTTCGAAGAGTTGAAGCGCGGCGTGTCGATGGCGCGCAACTTCGGCCTGACCGCCGAGGTGATCTCGGCCGGCGAGGCGCGCGAGCGGTGGTCGCCGCTGGATACCGACGGCATCGTCGGCGCGATCTGGATGCCGAAGGACGGGCAGGTGAACCCGGCCGACGTGACCATGGCGCTGGCCAAGGGCGCGCGCATGGCGGGGGTGCGGATCCACGAACACACGCCCGTCACCCGGATCGTGGTGGAAAACGGCCGTGCGACCGGGGTGATGACGGCGCAGGGGCTGGTCAGGGCGAAGAAGGTGGTGATCACCGGCGGCATGTGGTCGCGCGATCTGGCGGCGGCGGTCGGCGTGTCCTTGCCGCTGCACGCGGCCGAACATTTCTACATCGTGACCGAGGTGATCCCCGACCTGCCGCGCAACCTGCCGGTTCTCTTCGTGTCGGACGAATGCGCCTACTACAAGGAAGACGCCGGCAAGCTGCTTCTGGGCTGTTTCGAGCCGAACGCGAAACCCTGGGGCATGGGCGGCATTCCCGAAGACTTCTGCTTTGACAGCCTGCCCGAGGATTTCGAGCATTTCGAGCCGATCCTGGAAATGGCGGTGAAACGCGCGCCGATCCTGGGCACGGCGGGCATCCAGTTGTTCTTCAACGGCCCCGAAAGCTTTACCCCCGACGACCGGTATCTGTTGGGCGAGACGCCCGAGGTGGCGGGCCTATACTGCGCTTGCGGCTTCAACTCGGTCGGCATCCTGTCGTCGGGCGGGGTGGGCAAGTCGCTGGCGGCCTGGATCGCCAATGACGAGCCGCCGATGGACCTGACCGATGTCGATATCGGCCGGATGCAGCCGTTCCAGAAGAACCGGCAGTACCTGTTCGACCGCACCACCGAAACGCTGGGCGCGCTGATGGACATGCACTGGCCGTCCAAGCAATGGGAAACCGCGCGCAACCTGCGGCAAAGCGCTCTGCACGACCGGCTGCTGGCGCGCGGGGCTGTGATGACCGAAGCGGCGGCCTATGAACGCCCCGGCTTCTTCGCCAAGGGGGATGAGCCACGGGACTGGACCTATTCCTACGGCCATCAAAGCTGGTTTCCTTCGGTCGCGCGCGAGGTGGCGGCGACCCATACCGCCGTCACCGTCACCGACCAGTCCTGCTATACCAAGCTCATCGTCGAGGGCCGCGATGCCGCCCTGGTTTTGAACCGCATCTGTGCCGCCGACATCGACGTGGCCGTGGGCCGGGTGGTCTATACCCAATGGCTGAACCGCCACGGAGGGATCGAGGCCGATGTGACCGTGACCCGCCTGTCGGAAACGCGGTTCATGATCGTGTCGATCGCCGCTTCGCAGACCCGCGACATGGCCTGGCTACGCCGCCACATCCCGGACGATGCGCGCTGCGTCGCCTATGACGTCACCTCGGGGACGGGCATGCTTTCGGTGATGGGCCCGAACGCGCGCGCACTACTGGAGCGGCTGTCGAAGGACGACCTTTCCAACGCTGCCTTCCCCTTTGCCACCAGCCGCGAGATCGAGATCGGCCATGCCACGGCCCGCGCCTCGCGCCTGACCTATGTGGGCGAGCTGGGGTGGGAATTGTATGTGCCGACCGAGATGATGGCGCATGTGCATGACCGGATGCAGGACGCCGGGCGCGACCTGGGGCTGGACGACGGCGGCTTCTTCGCCGTCAACGCGATGCGGATGGAAAAGGGCTATCGCCACTGGGGCCACGATATCGGCATCGAGGATACGCCGTTCGAGGCAGGTCTGGGCTTTGCGGTGGCGATGGACAAGCCCGGCGGGTTCCTGGGCCGCGAGGCGCTGGCCCGGCAGCAGACCGGCAAGCCCTTGACCAGGAGGCTGGTGCAGGTAGCCCTGACCGACCCCGCAGGCCCGCTTCTCTACCACGACGAGCCGATCTGGCTGGAGGATCGGATCGTCGGCTCCATCACCTCGGGCGGCTATGGCCACCGGCTGAAGCGATCGTTCGGGATGGGCTATCTGACCCACCCCGATGGCATCACCGCCGACATGCTGCGACAAGGACGGTTCGAGGTCGAGGTGGCCTGCCGGCGGCATCCGGTCGAGGTGCAGTTCGGCCCCTGGTTCGACCCGAAGGGAGAGCGACCAAAAGCATGAGTGCCTGAACCGAACAGCCAAGCCTCCACCATCATGCCCAGGCCTCCGGTTGAAACGGGGGCCGGTTCAGGGCCCGCCCGGGGCTGGTGGCCGTCAAGGAAGAGCCGTCCGCGCAAGCCTCGGACGGCAGGGTCGGCAAACTGTCCTTGAGGGTCTCGGGCGCGCCGTCTTCAGCAGGGGGTGCCATCGGAAGAGTTCCGGCTTGCGACCCTGGTCACGCCGGTTGACCCGTTGCTGCAAGACTGCCACTGTTTGCGGCAACCCGAGTCTTTGCCACGACTTGACAATCGACAAGGCCTCAGATGCCAGCACCGTACTTGACTTCCAGCCTCCTTCAGGGGGGCGGTCCTGACGCCGCCACTCGGGCTCGAATGGAGTACTCCAACGAGCTTCTATTCGACCGGGCCAAGGCAGAGGCATTCTATGGCACCGCGCCAGAGCCGAACGGGCGATTCTACGACGACGACCGCGGCATGGTCGTGCGCTCGGACGTGGACGGCAACCCGTTCCACCAGGATCTGATCCAGTTCGACTCCGATGCCTTCGCCTTCACCGGCAGCGGCACACCACGCCCCTTGCCCTTGGTCGGGCATCACTACCAGACGATCATGGGCGGCGACTGGCTGCATTTCTGCCTTCGCCTTGGCGGGCGGGGCGTGGAAAGCATCTCGAACTATGCCGAAGTCGCCCAACCCAGCCGTAGCTGCATCGTCACGCGCTATCCGGCGGGCGCGCGGATCGAGCGGATTTCCTCTCCGGTCGAGGGCTGGCGAACGGCCTGCCTGTGGCTTCGCCCGGCGGCCGTGCTGCGCTTTCTTGAAACGACGGCATCGCGCGTCCCCGAACACCTTTCGCTGTTGGTCGACCCTGGCCATATCGACATGCCAAGGCATTTCTCGTTGCCGCTGGACGGGCGGATGGTGATGGCCGTCAACCAGGTGCTGGCCTGCCCCTTCACCGGAGGGACCCGGCGGGCATTCGTCCGCTCGCGCTATCTGGAAATCCTTGCGCTGATCTATCAGGCGGCGGTCGAGACGCCGGCCGAGACCCTGGGCGAGGGGTCTTCGCTGACGCCGGGCACCGCCGAAGCGATAGAGCGCGCCGCCGCGCTTGTGTCGTCGCGACTGGACCGCATGGGCAGCCTGGAGGAGATTGCCCGCGCGGTCGGTATCAGCCGCACCCGCCTGACCCACGGCTTCCGTGCAATGAAGGGAACCTCGGTCGAATCCTATTGGCAGCAATGCCGGATGAACCAGGCCCGCGACCTTCTTTGCGTCGACAAGATCTCGGTCAGCGAACTGGCCCGGCAACTTGGCTATGCCGAGCTGGCTTCGTTTTCGCGCGCCTTTACCCGAGCCTTCGGAATAAGCCCGTCCCGAATGCGCTCGGGATGCTGAGGCCGGTCGGTCGACCTCGACCGGAACTGCCCCGGACGGCAATACGGCCGGTTGCCCTGCTCAGATTTCGGGCGCAGACTTGTCCGTTGAGACAAGAAAATTGTCCGCACGGCCAAAGGCTTTCGTCGAGAAGTACACTACCGTGACAGCGTGCCCGGCCAAGCAGGACGACATTCTTTGCGAACGTAGTCCCGCGGCATCGAAGAAGAGGCGCGAAGACGCGGCATTGTGCCTTCGTCGGTAATTCCAACAGAAAGAGGGTAAGCTGATGACAACACGTAGACAGATCCTGGCCGGGGCAGGCGCGGCCCTGACGCTTGGCGCCGTGGGGATTCCGCTGGCGGCCGGCGCCCAGGCCAAGAAGACCGTGGTTCTGGCCTCGATGGGCCCGCTGACCGGCAACTTCGACCCCACCTCGCACACGACGCTGGGCCAGGGCAATTTCGACAAGCTGATCTTCAGCCACCTGACCCGCGCGCCGATGGAAGAGGGCAAGACCGACGTCCTGGAACCCGACCTGGCGACCAGCTGGCAGATCATCGACGAGCACACGCTTGAATTCAAGCTGCGCGAGGGCGTCAAGTTCCATGACGGACAGGACTTCAGCGCTGCCGATGTGAAGGCCACCTTCGAATATGCCTCGCAGCCCGATCGCCCGGCCGCGTCGTTCTATCCCGGCCAGGTCGAGGTCGAGGTGGTTGATCCGCTGACCGTCCGCATCAAAACCGGCAAGTTCGGCTACCCGGCATCGACCTTCTGGTTCGTGTCAAGCTACCTGCCGATCCTCTGCGCCGTCGACATCGCCGATGCGGCCAAGCTGCAATCGCGCCCGAACGGGACCAACGGCTTCAAATACGTCAAGACCGAAGGCGACCGCAGCACGCTTGAGGCGTTCGATGCATATTACGCGGGCCGGCCGAAGATCGACGAGATCGTCTATGCCTATGTGCCCGACGGCAACACCCGCGTCCTGGGCCTGATGAACGGCGAATACCAGATCGCCGAACGGCTGGAGCCGGAGCAGTATGAATCGCTGCTGACGAACGAAACGGTGGCCGTGCGCAAGGGCATGTCGACCGAGAACAAGTACCTGCACTTCCGCTGCAACAAGCCGCCCTTCGATGACCCGCGCATCCGCATGGCCGCCTGCCATGCCATCGACCGCGAGCAGATCCTGGCTCTGATGGGTGATGCGGGTGTGGCCTCGAACTGCTTCGTCTCGCCGATGAAGTTCGGTTATGCCGACATCGCCAACTACCCGGTCTACGACCCGGCCGAATCCGCCCGCCTGCTGGAAGAGGCCGGCTTCCCGGGTGGCGCGGGCCTGCCGCAGCTGGAATACATCACCTCGATCGGCTTCTATCCCAAGACCAAGGAGTATGGCGAGCTGATCACCGCGATGCTGATGGAGGTCGGGTTCGATGTGCAACTGACCGTGCTGGAACCGGCAGCCTGGGAACAGGCGATCTATCGCGGTGCCGATGGCCAGGGGCCGGGCCACATGTGCGACGTGGGCTGGATGACCGGCTCGCCCGAGCCGGACCTGGTGCTGCGCCCGAACTGGCATTCGGCGGCGGCGCTGATCAACGGGGTGAATGACCCCGAGATCGACGCGGCGCTGGACAAGGAACGGGCGATCGCCGACCCGGCCGAGCGGATGAAGGTTCTGGCCGAAGAGACCTTCCCCCTGCTGGCGGCCAAGGTGCCCAGCTTCTCGCTGTTCTCGGCAGTGGTGTTCCACGGCGCGGCGAAGAACCTGCAAGGCGCCTACTACTTCCCCAACGGCCCGATCGACCTGACCAAGGCCGACCTGGTCTGACCCCCCTGCCCCGGCGATGCGCCGCCTGACCCGGGCGGCGCATCGCGCGAGAAAACGCGCCCGGCCCGTCGCGTCGGCAGGTCGCGCGCGGAACCCTAGAAGCAAGGCCGAAGGGCCGGGCGCCCCAGACAGGACGGGCCATGTCGTTTGCCTTAGACTTCTTTCTGCGCAGGCTTTTGCAGGGATTCATCATCGTCGTGCTGGTCGCGATGCTGATCTTCACGCTCTTGCGCGTGGTGCCCGGCGATCCGGTCCGCATCATGCTGGGGCCGATGGTCACGGCCGAAATGGCCGAAGAGACCGCCCAGGCGATGGGGCTGCGCGATCCGATCCCGGTACAGTTCATCCGCTATGCCGCGCAGGTGATCCGCGGCGACTTCGGCCATTCGTTCGTGCGCAGCGCGCAGGGCGGCAGCACGGGCGGATCGCGCGGCGGGGATACCTTTGACGACGCCAACCGCGCCCCGGTGATGGACCTGATCCTGACGTCGTTGCCCTACAGCCTGCTTCTGGCCGGGCTGGCCCTGGGCATCTCGCTCTTGATCTCGATGCCCATCGGCATAGCCGCGGGCCTGAATTCGGGCCGCTGGCCCGACCGGCTGGCGCTTTACCTCAGTTCGATCTTCGTCTCGTTGCCGAACATCTGGCTGGCGCTGGTGCTGATCTTCCTGGTTTCGGTGAAGGGCGGGCTGCTTCCGGCCATCGGCTACCAGAACTGGACCTACGCGATCCTGCCCGCGCTGGTCCTGGCGATCGAGCTGTCGCCGGTCTTCATCCGCTCGGCCTCGGTGGCGGTGTCCAGCAACATGATGGAATCCTATGTGCCTTCGGGCATCATCCGCGGCCTGTCGCGGCGGCGGGTGATCACGGCCCATGTGCTGCGCAACGCGATGATTCCGCTGCTGAACGTGGTCGGCATCCAGGCGATCGGCCTGCTGTTGGGCAGCCTGTTCGTGATCGAATACGCCTTCAATTATCCCGGTGTCGGGCTGTTGATGATCAACGCGGTCTTCCAGCGCGATTTCCCGGTGATCCAGGCCATCGCCATCCTGGCCTGCACGGTGCTTGTCCTGGTGAACATCCTGGTGGATTTCGCGGCGACCATGATCGACAGAAGGTTGCAATACTGATGACGGCCGATCTTGCCCCCGCCACGCCCGATGCCCAGCCCGGGCTGGCCCGACAGCGGTCGCTGTCCGCGACGATGTTCCTGAATGCCTGGCGCACGACCGAGTTCCGCATCGGGTTCTTCGTCTTCTTCGGGCTGATCCTGCTGTCGGTCCTGGGGCCGACACTCTTGGGGGTTTCGGCCACCAAGTTCAGCGTCACCGATAAGTTCCTGCCCCCGGTCGGCTTTGACGGCGCCAGCTGGACGCATCTCCTGGGCACCGACCAGTTGGGCCGCGATCTTTTCGTGCGTTCGCTGATCGGGCTGCGCAACGCTCTGATGATCGGCGTGGTTTCGGTCGTCGGAATGTTCGTGCTGGGATCGGCCATCGGCATGATCGCGGGCTATGTGGGCGGCTGGGTGGACCTGATCCTGATGCGGATCACCGATGCGCAGATGGCCATTCCCGTCATCATCCTGGCCATCACCATCCTAGGCGTGTCACGTCCGACGCCCTTTACCATCGTCTGCGTGCTGATCCTTGCCGGCTGGCCCGCCTATGCCCGCACCGCCCGCAGCGTGATGCTGTCGGAACGGCGAAAGGAATATGTGCGCGCGGCCAGGATCCTGGGCGCGTCGAACCTGCGCATCCTGCTGGTCCACATCGCCCCCAACATCCTTCCGCCGATCGCCTTCGTTGCGGTCTTGGACGTGGCACGGATGATGATCATCGAGGCGATCCTCGGCTTTATCGGCATCGGCATCCAGCCGCCCACGCCCACCTTCGGCACCATCATCGCCGACGGCACCAAGTACCTGATGAACGCCTGGTGGATCACCACGGTTCCCGGCCTTCTGCTGGCGATCTCGCTGTGCGGGATCAACCTGATGGGGGGCGCCCTGGAACGGGCCCGCAACAAGCTTTTGCAGGGGGTGTCATGACCGACGCGCAACCCATTCTTTCGGTGCGGGACCTGTCGGTCGACCTGACCACGGCCGCCGGGCGGCGCCGGGTTCTGGACGGCATCTCGCTGGACCTGCACGCCGATGAAGTCCTGGGGATCATCGGAGAAAGCGGCTCGGGCAAGACCGTCCTGGCCCGCGCGATGGTGAACTGGGTGACCCGCCCGCTGGAAATGACAAGCGGGCGGATCCTCTATCACGGCCAGGACTTGCGGCAGTTGCCGGCGGCCCGGATGCAAGAGCTGCGCGGCCGCAAGATCGCCTATATCGGTGCCGACCCGACCAGCGCGCTGGACCCGACGCTGCCGGTCGGGCGGCAGATCGTCGAAAAGCTGAAGTCGGTCGAGCCGGGGATTTCGGAAGCCGACGCGAAAAGACGGGTGATCGACACGCTGCAAGCCGTGCGCATTCCGTCCGCCGCCGAGCGGTTCGGAGAGTTCCCGTTCCAGTTCTCGGGCGGGATGATGCAGCGGGTGATGATCGTCGACGCGCTGGTGACCAGCCCCGACCTTCTGGTGGCCGACAACATCACCCAGCCGCTGGACGTCACAGTGGCGGCGCAGATCCTGCGGCTGCTGCGCGACCTTCAGGCCGAATACCGGACCGCGATCCTGTTCATCTCGTCGCTTCTGGGCGTGGTCAACGAGATCGCCGACAACGTGCTGGTGCTTGCCGATGGCAAGGTGGTGGAACACCAGTCGATGCAGGGGCTGTTGCGGGCGCCGGAACATGCCTACACCCGCCACCTGGTGCGCGACATGCCGCGGATCTGGCAGGGGACCGGCACAGTGCCGGCCGCGGCCCATGCGGTCGAAGGGCGCGAGGTGATCCTGTCGGTGCGCGACGTCAGCCGCACCTACGCCACCAAGGATCGCAACCGGCTGTTCGGCAAGCAGCATGTGCAGGCGGTGCGCGGCGTCTCGTTCGATGTCCACAAGGGCGACAGCCTTGGGATCGTGGGGGAATCCGGCTGCGGAAAGTCCAGCCTCTCGCGCCTGCTGAGCAGGCTGGAGGCCCCCGACAGCGGAACGATCCTGTTCAAGGGCAAGGATATCGCCTCGTTGCGGGGGCCCGCCCTGCTGGGGCTGCGGCGCGGCTTCCAGTTGCTGCTGCAAGACCCGTTCAACGCGATCCCGCCCCACCTGACCATCGGGCGGACCGTGGCCGAGCCGCTGATCATCCACGGCGGCCGGTCAAAGGCCGAGATCCGCGAGAAGGTGGCCGAGACCATGGCCGAAGTCGGGCTTGCACCCGAACTGGCGCACAGCCTGCCGGTCGGCCTCAGCGCCGGCCAGCGCCAGCGGGTCAACATCGCGCGCGCCATGGTGCTGGAACCCGAACTGCTGATCCTGGACGAAACGCTGTCCGCGCTGGATCAGGTGGAACAGGCCAAGTTGCTGGCCCTGTTCGAGAACCTTCAGGCCCGCCACGGCATGACCTATATCTACATCTCGCACGACCTGGGCATGGTGCGGCGGGTGTGCAGCCGGGTCGCGGTGATGTACCTGGGCCGCGTGGTCGAACTGGCCGGCAACGACACCACCTTCTTCAACCCCGCCCACCCCTATACCCGGGCGCTGCTGTCCGCCGTTCCGGCGATCGAGCACCGCCCCTATCGCGCGGCGACCTACCTGCTGGAGGGCGAGCCGCCGAACCCGATCGACATTCCGCCGGGTTGCAGTTTCCGCACCCGCTGTCCCTTTGCCCTTGACCGCTGCGCCAAGGTCGATCCGGCGCTTGCGCCGCGCGGCCCGGCGGACCTTGCCGCCTGCCATCTGGCCGCCGGAGACATGCCGCCGCCCGACCGGCCCGAAACGCTGTCGGCCTGAGCGCCGGAAACGAACCAAGGAACAGACCAGATGGACTTTGACTACATCGTGATCGGTTCGGGCAGCGCGGGGTCCTCGCTGACCGCGCGGCTCTTGGAAAAGGGCATGAAGGTCCTGCTTGTCGAGGCCGGCAAGCGCGAGCGCATCCCGGTCACCCGCCTGCCCGCCGCGCTGATCCACACCGTCGGCAATCCGCGCTATGACTGGTGCTACAAGACCGAACCCGATCCCACCCGCGGCGGCCTGACCGAAGCCTGGCCGCGCGGCAAGGTTCCGGGCGGGTCGTCGGCGATCAACGGCATGATCTTCATCCGCGGCGCCCGGCACGACTATGACGCCTGGGAAAAGCTGGGCAACACCGGCTGGGGCTGGAACGACGTGCTGCCCTACTTCCGCCGGATGGAGACGGCGGACAACGACACCGACAACGGGGTGCGCGGCGGGATGGGGCCGCAGCGCGTGTCGGCCCTGCGCTGGAAGCATCCGGTCTCGGAAACCTTCCTGAAAAGCTTCATCGCCGCCGGCGCCACCTTCAACGACGACATGAACGGCGTCTCGCACGAAGGCGTGGCCTGGAACCAGGGCTCGACCAGGAACGGGGTGCGCGCCTCCAGCTTTGACAGCTTCATCCTGCCCCGCCTGGGCGATCCGAACCTGCGGTTCATCGACGACACCCTGGTCGAGCGCGTGATCCTGAAGGACGGCCGCGCGACCGGCATCCAGGCGCTGCAATCGGGCCAGCGCGCAACCTTTTCGGCGGGGCGGGGTGTCGTGCTGGCCGCGGGCTCGATCAACTCGCCCCAGATCCTGATGCTGTCGGGCATCGGCGATCCGGCGGCGCTGAAGGCGCAGGGGATCACGCCGCTGGTGGACAGCCCCGAAGTGGGCCGCAACCTGCTGGAACACCCCGGCCTCTATGCGCTGGCCGAGATGAAGGTGCCCACCGCCAACCGCATGGCCCGCCCGCTGCGGGGCGCGCTGGCCTTTGCCGAATGGCTGTTCGGCCGGCGCGGCGTGATGAGCGTGCCGACCGCCCAGCTGATCGCCTTCATCAAGTCGCGCCCCGACCTTGAGCATACCGACCTGCAGTTCCACCTCTTTCCCTTCGGCCTGGTCCAGGGAAAGACCCGGCTCGAGATTCCGAAGGCCGACCTCGTCACCATCCTGATGAACATCAACCACTCGAAAAGCGTCGGCCATCTTGAGCTGCGCTCGGCCGATCCGCGCGATCCGGTGGCGATCTTTCCGCGGATGCTGGACCACCCCGACGACATCGAGACCCTGCTGGCCGGTATCGGCTGGATACGCCGGATCTGTTCCCAACCACCGTTCAGCAAGGACATGCTGCGCTTCCTGGACTTTCCGCCCGAAGGCAGCCCGCGCGAGGACGAGATCGCCTACCTGCGCCGCGCCACGGTGCCGTTCTACCACCCCGTGGGCACCTGCCGGATGGGGCCGGACGACCGCGCCGTGGTGCGCCCCGACCTGAAGGTGCGGGGCGTCGAGGGGCTGTGGGTCGCCGATGCCTCGATCATGCCGCGGCATATCTCGGGCAATACCAACGCAACCGCGATCATGATCGGGGACAAGGCATCGGACCTGATTCACGCCTGAAAATGCCGTGGCAAGGGCGGGTCGCCGCCCGGCCTTGCCGGAAACCTGACTGACCACCTGGCACCCGCGCGTGCCCTTGCCATCCGCCACTGCGCCTCTGTCCGGGGCGCAGATCAATGCTTCATATTCAAGAGGCCGGACCGACATGACACATTTCACGGAACTCTTCATCGGCGGTCGCCGGATCGCCCCTGCCTCCCCCCGGATCGTCGAGATCCGTTCGCCCTATGACGGCACGGTGGTCGGCTCGGCCCCGCTGGCGGGCCCCGAGGACATCGACCGCGCCGTTGCCGAGGCCCGGCGGGCCTTTGACCATGGCCCCTGGCCGCGCCTGCCGGTCGAAGACCGCATCCGCGTGATCGAGCGGTTTCATGCGCTTTACGAGGCGCGTTCGGACGAATTCGCCCGCTTCACCACGCGCGAGATGGGCGCGCCGCACTGGTTCACCCAGGCGATCCGCGGCCTGATCACCAACCAGAGCCACGCCTTCTTCAAGGCGGCCCGCAGCTACCCCTGGGAAGACCGCCGCGACGGCTTTCCGGCCGGCAAAAGCCTGTGGCTGCGCGAGCCGGTGGGCGTCGTGGCCGCGATCATTCCGTGGAATGCCCCGCATCAGGTGGCCTTGGGCAAGCTTTATCCCGCGCTGATGGCCGGCTGCACCGCGATCCTGAAGCTGGCCGAGGAAACCGCGCTGGACGGCCAGTTCCTGGGCGAGCTGTTCGCCGAAGCCGGGCTGCCCGAGGGTGTTCTCAGCGTGCTGGCCGCCGACAAGGAAACCAGCGAACGGCTTGTGACCCATCCGGGCATCGACAAGATCGGCTTTACCGGATCGACCGCGGTCGGTCGCCGCATCGCCAGCCTGGGCGGCGCCCAGCTGAAACGCATCAGCCTGGAACTGGGCGGCAAGTCGGCCGCCATCGTGCTTGAGGACGCGGACCTTGCCGAAACCGTGGCGGCGCTGAAGTTCCGGTCGTTCCCGAACAACGGCCAGGTCTGCGTGGCCCAGACCCGGGTGCTGGTGCCGCGCCGCCGCCAGTCGGACTTTGCCGAAGCGATGGTCGCGATGATCCGCGGCATGACCATCGGCGATCCGGCGGACGAAGCCACCTTCCTTGGGCCTGTGGTGTCCGAGCGCCAGCGCCAGCGCGTCACCGACTACATCCGGCAGGCCGAGGCCGAAGGAACCCGTGTCGCCGTTGGCGGCAGCGGCATGCCCGATGGCATCAACCACGGCAATTTCATCCGCCCCACCCTGTTCACCGATGTCGACAACGCCGCGCGCATCGCCCGCGAAGAGATCTTCGGCCCGGTGGTCTGCATGATCCCCTATGACGGCGAGGAGGAAGCCGTGGCCCTGGCCAATGCCTCGGACTACGGCCTGTCCGGGTCGGTCTGGACACCGGATGCCGAACGGGCCGAGGCCATCGCCCGCCGCCTTCGGACCGGGACGGTGACCCACGGCAACGCGCCGATCGAC
>JAGPCN010000004.1:4856-32522 GCA_018058035.1 Fuscovulum sp. | reverse complement strand
GTCCGGGTGATCCCGCGCGAGATGCCGGGGGTCACCTGCGGGCTGGTCGACCTGGACCTGCCCGGAGCGCCCTTGCCCGCGCTGGTCGACCGCGTGGTCGAAGACCTGCTGTCGCCCCCCGCGATTGCCGCCCTGCGGGGCGAGCGGCGCCATGAACTGGGGCTGAAGCCCGCGCCCTTGCCCGATGCCACGGTGCAGATGCCGAAGGGTGCGCATGTGCTGATCACCGGCGGCTTCGGCGGCATCGGCCTGACCGTGGCCGAAGACCTGGTCCGCCGTTTCGGCGTGAAGATCACCCTGATCGCCCGCCGCCCCCTGCCCGAACGGGGCCTCTGGCGGGCCTATCTGTCCCGGCACGACCCCGCCGACCCGCTGGCCCGCCGCATCCTGGCGCTGCAACGGCTTGAGGCCCTGGGCGCAGAGGTTCACGTCGCCCAGGCCGATGTGGCGAATATCGTCGAGATGACGGCGGCGCGCGATGCCGGGGTGGCGCGGTTCGGCGCGATTCACGCGGTGATCCATGCCGCCGGCGTGGTGGATGACGCGCCGATCCTGGCCAAGACCACGGCCAGCATCGAAGAGGTGTTCGCGCCCAAGCTGCATGGCACGCAGGTGCTGCACCACCTTTTCCCCGATGGCTCGATTGCGCTGATGGTGCTGTTCGCCTCGACCTCGACCGTCACCGGGCCGGCGGGGCAGGTGGATTATGTGGCGGCGAACGAATACCTGAACGCCTATGCCAAGGCCCGTGCCGGGGGGCAAACCCGGGTGGTGGCGCTGAACTGGGGCATCTGGCAGGGCGTCGGCATGGCGGCCGAAAGCCTGGCCGACCGCATGGGCCGCCCCGAGGCGCCGCGCCTGCCGATCAAGGCCGCGCTTCTGTCCGAGGCCAGCTTTGATGCCGCGGGGAACCGGGTGTTCCTGGCGACCCTGTCGACCGACCTCTGGGTGCTGGACGGCCACCGCACCAAGGATGGCACCGCGCTGGTCCCCGGCACCGCCTATCTGGAACTGGCCGCCGAGGCCTGGGAGGCGCAGGGCGAAACCGGCGGGTTCGAGCTGGCCGACCTGACCTTTTTGCGCGCGTTGGATGTGGGGGCCGCCGAGGCGCGGCCCCTGCGCGTGCGGCTGGTGCGCAGCGACGAAGGCTATGGCTTCGAGGTGCAGAGCCGGGTCAGCGCGGCAGGCCGCACCGGCTGGCAAACCCACGCCACGGCGCGGCTTTTGCCGCTGGCGGCCGCCGCGCCCCGGATCGACCCCGCCGCCATCGCTGCCCGCCTGCCGGCGCCCGAAACCGGCGACGGCCTGCCCAGCCCGCAAGAGGCGCATCTGGCCTTTGGCCCGCGCTGGCGGGTGCTGGCGGCCCGCAGCCACTCGGCGACCGAAGGGCTGGCGACCCTGCGCCTGCCCGCCGCCTTTGCCGGGGAACCGGCGCAGGGCTGGCGCCTGCACCCGGCGCTGATCGACCTGGCGACCGGTTGGGCGATGGGCCTGATCGCGGGCTATCGGCCCGATCACCTGTGGGTGCCGGTCTCTTACGCCCATGTCCGGGTCTATCGCGCCGCGCCGGCCGAGTTGGTCAGCCATGTCCGCAACGCCGGGGCGAACAGCGCCGACCGGCCGACCGCCAGCTTCGACATCACCCTGGCCACGCCCGATGGCGCGGTGGTGGCCGAGATCGCCGGTTTCACCATCCGCCGGCTGGACGGCGCGCTGACCTTCCCGCCCCCCGACCCGCGCGCGCTGGAAACCGACAGCCCCGCCGACAAGCCGCTGTCACCGGCCGAGGAACGCCTGGTTGCCGCCTTCCGCCAGGGCATCCGCCCCGACGAAGGCGCCGAGGCCTTTGCCCGCGCCACCGCCGCCGGGCTGGCGCAGGTCTTCGTCTCGTCCCTGCCGCTGCCCGACCTGATCCGCCAGACCGCCGCCGTCTCCGCCGCCCGTGCGCAGGGCGCCAGCTTTGACCGCCCCGACCTGGACACCGCCTATGTCGAACCCCGCAACGACATCGAGCGCACGCTGGTCGGGTTCTGGCAGGACCTCTTGGGCGTGGCGCGCGTGGGGGTCGAGGACAGCTTCTTTGACCTGGGCGGTCATTCCCTGATCGCCGTGCGCCTGTTCGCCATGGTGAAAAAGGCGTTCCGGGTGGAGTTCCCGATCTCGGTCCTGTTCGAGGCGCCGACCATCGCCGCCTGTGCCCGGCTGATCGAGGATCAGATCGGCCCCGCCACCGACACCGCCGAAGCGGCCTCCGCCCCGCGCGCGCCGCAGCGCCGGTTCACCCATATCGTGCCGATGCATCAGGGCGAAGGCGGCGCGAAGACGCCGTTCTTCCTGGTGGCCGGCATGTTCGGCAACGTGCTGAACCTGCGCCACCTGGCGCAATTGCTGGGCGGGGACCGGCCGTTCTACGGGCTTCAGGCGCGGGGGTTGTACGGCGACGACGCCCCGCACGACGATTTCGTGCAGGCCGCCACCGATTACATCGCCGAGATGCGGCAGGTGCAGCCGCAGGGGCCCTATCTGTTGGGCGGGTTCTCGGGCGGCGGCCTGATCGCCTGGGAGATCGCCCGGCAATTGCAGGCCGCCGGTCAGGATGTGCCGCTGGTGATCCTGCTGGATACACCCATCCCCTTGCGGCCCGCGCTGTCGCGGCTGGACAAGGCGTTGATCAAGCTGGCGGAACTGCGCGCCAAGGGGCCGGGCTATCTGCTGGAATGGGCGCAGGCACGGGCCGAATGGAAGCGCCGTCAGGCGCAGCCGCAGGCGGCCCAGGCCGAGGCGGCGTTCCACAACGCCGCGATCGAGGCCGCCTTCCGCGCCGCCCTGCCGCGCTATGCGATGGCGCGGCGCGATGGCGCGACGGTGCTGTTCCGCCCGCCGCTGGATAGGCACTGGCAGGTGTCGAACGGCAGATGGGTGTCGCGGGCCAAGGAATATGTGCTGCCCGACAACGACCTGACGCAATTCGCCCCCGCCCTGCAGGTGGTCGAGGTGCCGGGCGACCACGACAGCATGGTGCTGGAACCCAATGTCCGCGTGCTGGCCGCCGCGATGAAGGCCGCGCTGGCCGGGGCCGAGGGGCAGGGCGCCGCCGTCATCCCCCTGGCCACGGCGGCGGAGTAGCGCGATGGCCCGCCTGCTGACCGTGATCCTGAACTGGCGCACGCCCGAAATGACCCTGCGCAGCGCCGAGGCCGCTCTGGCCGCGATGCACGGCATCGACAGCGCGCTGGTGATCGTCGACAACGCCAGCGGCGACGGCTCGTTCGAGCGGCTGACCGCCGAGGCGCAGGCGCGCGGCTGGACCACCGGCCCGCACCGGGTGCGCGTGCTGCAATCGGGGCGCAACGGCGGGTTCGGCGCGGGCAACAACTTCGGCATCCGGGCGGGGATGCCGGATGGATCGCGGCCCGACTACGTCTATCTCTTGAACTCCGACGCCTTTCCCGCGCCCGATGCCATCCGCGCGCTCTTGGACCATCTGGAAACCCATCCCGAAACAGGGTTCGCCGGCAGCTACATCCACGGCCCGGACGGAGAGCCGCACCGCACCGCCTTTCGCTTCCCCTCGATCCCGGGGGAATTCGAGGCGCAAATCCGCCTTGGCCCGGTCAGCCGCCTGTTGCGGCGCTGGATCGTCGCGCAGCCGATCCCCGACCGCACGGGCCGGGTGGACTGGCTGGCCGGCGCCAGCCTGATGATGCGGCAATCGGTGCTGGACCGGATCGGCCTCTTTGACGAGACGTTCTTTCTGTATTTCGAGGAAACCGACCTGTGCCACCGCGCCGCGCGGGCGGGCTGGCCCACCGATTATGTGTTGGAAAGCCGGGTGGCCCATATCGGCAGCGCCTCGACAGGCATGAAGACCTGGGATCGCATCCCGCAGTTCTGGCTGGACAGCCGCCTGCACTATTTCACCAAGACGCACGGCCGGCCCTATGCGGCGCTGGCCACACTGGCCGCGCTGGCCGGCGGCAGCCTGTGGCGGCTGCGCCTGCTGGTCCAGCGCAAGGACCGCGGCGATCCGCCCCGCTTTCTGCGCGACCTTGCCGCGCATCACCTGCGCCAGCTTTTCACCCCCGGAAACGCGCCAACCTCCGGCAGCCCCGTCGCGGGGCAAGGACCTGTGACATGACCCAGTCTTTCCTGCTGATCGGCAACGAAACCCTGACCACGCAATGCGGCGATGTCCTGCGCAGCCGCGGCCACACCATCGCTGCCGTGGTCACCCAGGCGCCCGAGGTCGCCCGCTGGGCCGATGCGCAGGGCCTGGCCGTCGAACCCTATGGCGCCGACCTGGCCGACCGCCTGCCGAAGGCCGACTGGCTGTTGTCGGTGGCCAACCTGACCGTGCTGGCCCCCGCGGTGCTGGCCCGCGCCAGCCGCGGCGCGGTGAACTTTCACGACGGCCCCTTGCCGGCCCACGCGGGCCTGAACGCTCCGGTCTGGGCGATCCTGGCGGCAGAGGCGCAGCACGGCATCACCTGGCATCTGATCGAAGGCGGCGTCGACGAAGGCCGCATCCTTGAAGACCGCCGGTTCCCCATTGCCGCCGACGACACCGCGCTGACGCTGAACACCCGCTGCTTCGAGGCGGGGATGGAGTCGTTTCCGGCGGTCCTGTCGCAGCTGGAAACCACCCCCCGGCCGCGCCCGCAGGCGCCAGGGCCGCGCGCCCTGCACCGGCGCCAAGACCGCCCCGCCGCATTCGGCCGGATCGACTTTGCCCGCCCCGCCGATGAGGTCTGCCGCCTGGTCCGCGCGCTGGACCATGGCCGCTACTGGAACCCGCTGACCACCGCCAAGATCGCCACCGCGGCCGGCGTGCTGAACGTCGGCACGGCGGACCCTGTCGGCGGCACGGGTGCCCCCGGCACCGTCCTGTCGGCCACGCCCGAAGGCCTGGTGGTCGCCTGCGGCAGCGGCGCGGTGCGGCTGAACCGGCTGACCTGCCAGATCAAGGGCGGGCCGGTCTGCCCCTCGACCGTTGCCGATGCGGTCCTGCCGGCGCTGGCCCCCGATGAGGCAACGAGGCTGACAGCCGAGTTGACCGAAGAGGCCCCCCGCGACGGGGCCTTGCGCGCCGCGCTGGCGGGCCTGGCGCCGCTGCCGCTGGCCGCGAAGCCGGCAGGCCAGCCCGATTGGCACAGCCTGCCGTTGAGCGGCAGCCTGCCAGCCCTTGCCCTGGCCGCCCTGCGCGCCCTTGGCGCGGACCAGGGCGACGTCGCCCGCGCCGCGTGCGGCCTGCCCGGCTATCTGGCCGCGTGGCAGCCGCTGCGGCTGACCTCCGGCCCGCTGGGCGCAACGCTGTCGGCGCTGGAGATCGCCCTGGCGCGGCCCGCGACCGGCTGGCCGCTGGACCTGATGACCCGCGATGCGGCGCTGCAAGGGATCGCCCCGCCGCCCCTGGGCCTGTCCGACCACGGCCCCGTTCAGGGCACCGCCGTCACCCTGACCCCGACCGCGCTGCACTATGACGCCGCCCGCATCGAGCCGCCGCAGGCGCAGGCCCTGGCCGACCGCATCGCCCATGTCGCAGCCCAGATCGCCGCCCGCGCGCCGGACGCGGAACTGGCCGAGATCCCCGCCCTGACCGAGACCGAGCGCGACCTGATCCTGACCCGCTGGAACGCCACCGCCCGCGACCACGACCGCAGCCTGATGGTTCATACCGCGTTTGAAACACAGGTCGCGAAAACCCCCGATGCCCCCGCGATCAGCTTTGAATCGCAAACCCTGAGCTATGCGCAACTGAACGCGCGGGCCAACCGGGCGGCGCATGTGCTGATGCAGATGGGCGTCCGCCCCGGCACGCTGGTCGGTCTGTGTACGCGGCGCAGCCTTGACCTGGTCATCGGCGCGCTGGCGATCCAGAAGGCGGGCGGCGCCTATGTGCCGATGGACCCGGCCTATCCCGCCGACCGGCTGGCGCTTTATGCCGAGGACAGCGCCGCCCCGGTGATCGTGACGCAATCCGACCTGGCGGCGCGGTTCAGCGTGGAAACCCTGTGCCTCGACAGCGACGGCCGCCTGGCGAAGGCGCCCGAAACCAACCCGGCCTCGGGTGTTGCGCCCGAAGACGTGGCCTACATGATCTATACCTCGGGTTCGACCGGGCGGCCCAAGGGGGTGCAGGTCGAACACCGCAATGTGGTGAACTTCTTCGCCGGGATGGACGAGAGGCTGGGCACCGAACCGGGTATCTGGCTGGCCGTCACCTCGCTGTCGTTCGACATCTCGGTGCTTGAGCTGTTCTGGACCCTGGCGCGCGGCTTCAAGGTGGTGATCAGCAGCGACGAGAACCGGGCGCTGGTGTCCTCGGGGCGGATCGCTTCGGCGCAGAAGATGGATTTCTCGCTGTATTACTGGGGCAATGACGACGGGCAGGGGCCGAAGAAATACGAACTGCTGCTGGAAGGCGCCAAATTCGCCGACAGCCACGGGTTCTGCGCGGTCTGGACGCCCGAACGGCATTTCCATGCCTTTGGCGGGCCATACCCCAACCCCTCGGTCACCGGGGCGGCCATTGCGGCGGTGACCCGGAACCTGGCGGTGCGCGCCGGCTCTTGCGTGGTGCCATTGCACCACCCCGCCCGCATCGCCGAGGAATGGGCGGTGATCGACAACCTGACCAACGGCCGCACCGGCCTGGGCATCGCCTCGGGCTGGCACCCGGATGACTTCGTGCTGCGCCCCGAAAACGCGCCGCCGCTGAACAAGGCGAAGATGTACGAGGCCGCCGAGCAGATCCGCCGCCTCTGGCGCGGCGAGGGGGTCGATTTCCCCAAGGCCGATGGCACCCCCTTTACCGTCAAGACCCAGCCCCGCCCGGTGTCGCCAGAGCTGGAGATCTGGGTGACCACGGCCGGCAACCCCGACACCTGGCGCGAGGCCGGCGAGATGGGCGCCCATGTGCTGACCCACCTTCTGGGCCAGTCGATCAAGGAAGTTGCGGGCAAGATCGCGATCTACCACGAGGCGCTGCGCAAGGCGGGGCACGACCCGTCGCGCTTCAAGGTGACGCTGATGCTGCACACCTATGTCGGGCGCGACCGCGAGCAGGTCAAGCGCGTGGCCGAAGGCCCGATGAAGGCCTATCTCGGCGCCGCGACCGCGCTGGTCAAGCAATACGCCTGGACCTTCCCGGCGTTCAAGAAGCCGCCGGGCGTGACCAAGCCGATGGACATCGACACCCGCGACCTGTCGGCCGAGGATGCCGCGGCGATCCTGGACTATGCCTTCCACCGCTATTTCGACGAAAGCGGTCTCTTCGGCACGGTCGAGGATGCGCTGGCGCGGGTCGAGCAGCTTAAGCGGATCGGCGTCAGCGAGGTCGCCTGCCTGATCGATTATGGCATCGCGCCGGAGAAGGTGATGGAGGGGCTGTATCCCTTGGCCGAGGTGGTCAAGCGCGCCAATGCCGGCGGCGGGGTCGAGGCCGATGATTTCTCGATCGCCGCGCAGATCATCCGGCACAGGGTGACGCATCTGCAGTGCACCCCGTCGATGGCGCGGATGATTGCGATGAACGACGACTCGCGGCAGGCCCTGGCCGGGGTGAAGACGCTGCTTCTGGGCGGCGAGGCACTGCCCGGCGCGCTGGTGACCGACCTGCGCCGCGCCACACAGGCCCGCATCCTGAACATGTATGGCCCGACCGAGACGACGATCTGGTCGACCGCCGACGCGGTGGCCGGGGCCGAGCCGGTGCAGGCCATCGGCACGCCGCTGGCCAACCAGCAGGCCTATGTCCTTGATGAGGCGGGCAATCTGGTGCCCCCGGGGGTCGAGGGAGAGCTGTGGATCGGCGGCGAGGGCGTGGCCCGCGGCTACTGGCAGCGCCCTGACCTGACGGAAGAGCGGTTCCGGGAGAACCCCTTCGGTCCCGGCCGGATGTATCGCACCGGCGATCTGGTGCGCTGGCGGGCGGATGGCCGGCTGGAGTTCCTGGGCCGCACCGACCATCAGGTCAAGCTGCGCGGCTACCGGATCGAACTGGGCGAGATCGAGGCCGCGCTGGATCGCCAGCCCGGCGTCACCCAGTCGGTCGTCGTGGCGTGCGAGGATACGCCGGGCGACCTGCGGCTGGTCGCCTATGTCACCGGAACGGCCTCGGAGGCGGCGCTGAAGGCGGCGCTGGCCGAGGGGCTGCCCGATCACATGGTTCCCGCCCATGTCGTCAGCCTGCCGGCGCTGCCGCTGACCCCCAACCGCAAGGTCGACCGCAAGGCCCTGCCGGCCCCCTCGTCGGGCGTCGCCACTCTGGCCGCCACGGCGGCCTTCGAGGCTCCGGCCTCCTCGGTCGCGGCCGACCTGGCGGCGATCTGGTCGCGCGTTCTGGGGGTGCCGAAGGTCGGGGCCAAGGACAACTTCTTTGCCCTCGGCGGGCATTCGCTGCTGGCGGTGCAGGCGCATCGGGAGATTCGCGACCGGCTGGGCGCCGCCAAGGTGTCGATCACCGACATCTTCCGCTTTCCGGTGCTGGAGCAACTGGCCGCCCATATCGAGGGGCCGAAGGCGCCCGCGCCGCCGCCTGTGCGGCCGTTCGTGGCCCCGGCGCAGGGCGACAGCCTGGCCGAGGCGATGGACCGTCGTCGCGCCATGCGGATGGCCCGGCGCGGGGTCGATGCCTGACCTGGGCCGCCTGCTGGCCACGGCCCGCGGGCTGTTGCCCGCCGGCGTGGCCGTGGCGGCGGCGGACCCGCGTCAGGGCTACGCCCTGTGGCCGGGCGAGGCGCTGGCCGATCCCGTTCCCGCCCGCCTGCGCGAATTCTCGGCCGGCCGCCATGCCGCCCGGGAAGCGCTGACAGCACTTGGCGTGGCGGCGGCGGTGCCGCATGGCCCCGACCGCGCGCCGGTCTGGCCGACCGGCACCACCGGCAGCATCACCCACAGCGCCACGGCCTGTCTGGCCGCCGTGATGCGCGGTGCGGGGGGGATTGGCCTGGACCTGGAAGAGGATGCCGACCTGCCCGCCGAGCTGTGGGACAGCATCCTGTCGCCCGAGGAACTGTCCCGGCTTGGCCCCGACCCCGGCCGCGCCGCCCGGCTGGTGTTTTCCGCGAAAGAGGCCGCCTACAAGGCGCAATACGCGCGCAGTCGCCGGCTGTTCGGGTTCGACACCCTGGCCGTAGCGCTGACGGACGGCGGGTTCACCGCCACCTTCCGCCACCCTGTCGGCCCCTTTGCCATGGGCCATGTGCTGCATGGCCGCCACGCCCGGGCCGAGGGCCACATCCTGACCGCGGTCCTTTTCTGACGCTGCGCCGCAGCGACGCGCGTGCAGCGACGATTTGTCGCGACACGGCGGAAATTCGCGCTAAGGTCCCCGCCAAGGGCCGGCAAACCGGGCCATCGCAACGGGAAATCACTGCATGAGAAAGCTTGTCTCGATCGTCTGTGTCATCAGCTGGACCGGATTCTGGGCCTTCGGCTATCTGGCCCTGGCCGCCGACCCTGCCGACGGGAACCGCACCGTCATCGCGCTGATGCTGGCCTTCGTGGCCTTCCTGATCGGCATGTTCACCTACATGAAGCTGGCGCGCGACATGCCGACCGAGTGGAAGCGCGTCACGCCGCCTGAGGGCGTCTGATCCGGCCTGCGGCCTCGATCACCAGAGGCCGCAGGCCGGCGCCGCCGTTGTCGAGCAATGCGAACAGCTGAGACCGCATCCGCGGTTCCCAGAAGTCGTTGATATGCGCGGCAAGGCTGGTCAGGCCCTCTTCCCTGGGTTTGGTTTCCATGAATTGCGCGATCTGGTTCGCCATCCGGGCGATCTTGTCAGCGGACATGGGCATTCTCCGTCACGATGCGGTCGGTGTGGGTATAGGCCTCGAACCGGTCGGGCCGGGCCATGGCGATCAGGGTGATGCCGGCGCGATCGGCCAGGGCGACGGCATCGGCGGTGGGGGCCGAGACGGCGATCATCACGCCGCAGCCCATCGCCGCCACCTTCTGCACCAGGTCGATCGAGACGCGGCTGGTCAGCACCACGGCACCCTGGTCCGTAGGATGGGCAATATTGCCCATCCTACCGGGCAGCAGCGCCCCGGCCAGCTTGTCCAGCGCATTGTGCCGGCCGACGTCTTCGCGCGCCGCAACCAGGGAACCTGCGCTCCAGAAGGCCGCGCAATGGGCCGAGCGGGTGGCATCGTGCAGCGGTTGCGCGCCGGGCAGAGCCGCCACCGCCGCCATCACCTGCGCGGGCGTCATGCGGAACGTGCCATGCGGCACGACGGGCATCTCGCGCAGCGCCTGGTCGATGCTGTCGATGCCGCACAGGCCGCAGCCGACCGGCCCGGCCATGCGGCGCCGCCGCGCGGCCAGCCGCGCCTCGGCCTGCGGCGCCAGCCAGACCTGGACATCCAGGCCGGCCCCGGCCGGAACCACTTCGACCGACAGGATGTCCTGCGGCGTGGCGATCCCTTCGGTCAGGGCGAAGCCATGGGCAAAGTCCTCAAGGTCGGCGGGCGTGGCCATCATCACGGCCTGGGTGGTGCCGTTGAACGACAGGGCCACGGCCACTTCCTCGGGCAGCACCCGGTCCCCCGGTGTCACCGAGGGGCCAAAGGCCAGCCGGGGCGTGGGCCGTGCGCCCTTCATTCCGCGGCCAGGATACGGCGGGCCTGGGCGGCCTGGGCGGCGTATTCCTCCTGCCACTCGGACGGGCCATTCGAGGGGCTGACCTGCACCGCCGTCACCTTGTATTCCGGGCAGTTGGTCGCCCAGTCGCTGAAGTCGGTGGTGATGACGTTGGCCTGGGTGTCGGGGTGGTGGAAGGTCGTGTAGACAACCCCCGGAGCGACCTTGTCGGTGATCGTCGCGCGCAGCGTGGTTTCCCCCGAGCGGCTGGCCAGACGCACCCAGTCACCCTCGCGCACGCCGCGGTTTTCGGCGTCGTGGGGGTTGATCTCAAGCACGTCCTGATCGTGCCAGACCACGTTTTCGGTGCGCCGCGTCTGCGCGCCGACGTTGTACTGGCTGAGAATCCGCCCCGTGGTCAGCAGCAGCGGGAAGCGCGGGCCGGTCTTCTCATCCGTCGCCACATATTCGGTGCGGATGAACTTGCCCTTGCCGCGGACAAAGCCGTCGATGTGCATCAGCGGCGTGCCCTCGGGTGCGTCATCGTTGCAGGGCCACTGGACCGAGCCCATGGTCTCGATCTTCTCATAGGACACGCCCGCGAAAGAGGGCGTGGTCATGGCGATTTCTTCCATGATCTGGCTGGGGTGGGTGTAATTCCACCCCGCGCCCATGGCGTTGGCGAACATCTGGGTCACTTCCCAGTCGGCATAGCCCTGCTTCGGCGCCATCACCTTGCGGACCATGTTGATCCGACGCTCGGCGTTGGTGAAGGTGCCGTCCTTTTCCAGGAAGGACGAGCCGGGGAAGAACACATGGGCGTAGTTCGCGGTTTCGTTCAGGAAGAGGTCGTGGACGATCACGCAGTCCATCGCCGCCAGGCCGGCCGCGACATGCTTGGTGTCGGGGTCGGATTGCAGGATGTCTTCGCCCTGGCAGTAGAGGCCCTTGAAGCTGCCCTCGACGGCGGCGTCCAGCATGTTGGGGATGCGCAGGCCGGGCTCGGGGTCGATCTGGACGCCCCAGGCCTTTTCGTAGATCGCGCGGACTTCCGGGTTCTTCACATGGCGGTAGCCCGGCAGTTCATGCGGGAAGGACCCCATGTCACAGCTACCCTGCACGTTGTTCTGGCCGCGCAGCGGGTTCACGCCCACGCCACGGCGGCCGATGTTGCCGGTCAGCATGGCCAGGTTGGCGATGCCGATGACGGTGGTCGAGCCCTGGGAGTGTTCGGTCACGCCCAGGCCATAGTAGATCGCCGCGTTGCCGCCGGTGGCGTAGAGGCGCGCCGCCTTGCGGATTTCCTCGGCCGGGACGCCGGTGACCATCTGCACCGCCTCGGGCGAGTGGTTCGGGGCGCCGATGAACTCGGCATAGTCCTGGAATTCGTCCCAGTCGCAGCGGGTGCGGATGAACTCTTCGTTGTAGAGTTTTTCCGTGACGATCACATGTGCCAGCGCGCTGACCACCGCCACGTTCGTTCCCGGCGTCAGCGCCAGGTGATGCGCGGCCTTGTAGTGCGGGCCTTCCACCGTCTCGGTGCGCCGCGGATCGACGACGATCAGCTTGGCCCCCTTGCGCAACCGCTTCTTCATGCGGCTGGCGAACACGGGGTGCGCGGCCGAGGGGTTGGCGCCGATCACCAGGATCACGTCCGAGTCCTCGACCGAGTCGAAGTCCTGCGTCCCGGCGCTGGTGCCGAAGGTCTGGCCCAGGCCATAGCCGGTGGGCGAGTGGCAGACGCGGGCGCAGGTGTCGGTGTTGTTGTTCATGAACACCGCGCGGGTCAGCTTTTGAACCAGGTAGGTTTCCTCGTTCGTGCAGCGGCTGGAGGTGATCACGCCGACCGACTGGCGGCCATATTTGGCCTGGATGCCCTTCATCTTGGCGGCGGCGAATTCCGTCGCCTCGGCCCAGGACACCTCACGCCACGGCTCGTTGATCGTCTCGCGGATCATCGGTTTCAGGATGCGGTCCTGGTGGGTGGCGTAGCCATAGGCGAAGCGGCCCTTGACGCAGGAATGGCCGCGGTTGGCCTTGCCGTGCTTGTAAGGGGTCATCCGCACCAGTTCATCGCCGCGCATTTCCGCCTTGAAGCTGCAACCGACGCCGCAATAGGCGCAGGTGGTGATGATCGAACGGTCGGGGGTGCCGATGTCGATCACCGACTTTTCGTTCAGCGTGCCGGTCGGGCAGGCCTGCACGCAGGCCCCGCACGAGACGCAATCCGAGGTCAGGAAGCTGTCGCCCGCCGCGCCGGCATGAACCCGGCTGTCAAAGCCGCGGCCCGAGATGGTCAGCGCGAAGGTGCCCTGCACTTCCTCGCAGGCGCGGACGCAGCGCGAACAGACGATGCACTTGGACGGGTCGTAGCTGAAGTAGGGGTTGCTGTCGTCCTTGGGCAGCCACGACGGGTTGGCCTCGCCGTTCTGGCGGACCTCGAAGTGGTTGGCGCCCGGCTCATACCGCACGTCGCGCAGGCCGACGGCGCCCGCCATGTCCTGCAATTCGCAGTCGCCGTTGGCGCCGCAGGTCAGGCAATCCAGCGGGTGGTCGCTGATGTACAGCTCCATCACGCCCTTGCGCAGCTGCTTCAGCTTGCCGGTCTGGGTCTTGACTTTCAGGCCGGGGGCAACCGGCGTAGTGCAAGAGGCCGGCGTTCCGGCGCGGCCCTCGATTTCGACCAGGCACAGGCGGCACGACCCGAAGGCATCGACGCTGTCGGTGGCGCAAAGCTTCGGCACCGAAATGCCCAGTTCCGCGGCGGCGCGCATGATGCTGGTGCCTTCGGGCACCGTCACGTCGAACCCGTCGATGGTCAGGCTGACCATCTGTTTCGACTTGGCGGCCGGGGTGCCGAAATCGCGGTCGGGGATGATGAAGTCTTTCATTCGGCGGCCTCCTTCGCGCGGGCGAAGTCATCGGGGAAATGGGTCAGCGCGCTCATCACCGGGTAGGGGGTGAACCCCCCCAGGGCGCAGAGCGAGCCCAGTTTCATCGTGTTGCACAGGTCGGCCAGGATCGGCAGCGCGCTGGCATCGCCGCGGGCCAGCCGGTCCAGCGTTTCCACCCCGCGGGTCGATCCGATCCGGCAGGGGGTGCATTTGCCGCAGCTTTCGATGGCGCAGAACTCCATCGCGAAGCGGGCCATCTGCAGCATGTCGGTGCTGTCGTCGGCCAGGGTCAGGCCGGCGTGGCCGATCAACCCGTCCTTGGCGCCGAATTCCTCGTAGCCGAAGGGCGTGTCGAACAGCGACGGCGGGAACCAGGCGCCCAGCGGGCCGCCGACCTGAACCGCCTTGACCGGGCGGCCACTGGCCGTGCCGCCGCCGATGTCGTTGACGATCTGGCCCAGCGTCAGGCCGAAGGCGACCTCGTAGAGCCCGCCGTATTTCACGTTCCCGGCGATCTGCAACGGGATCGTGCCGCGCGAGCGGCCCAGGCCGAAGTCCTTGTAGTGCGCCGCGCCCCTGGCCAGGATCACCGGCACCGAGGCCAGCGAGATCACGTTGTTGACCACGGTCGGGCGGCCCATGAAGCCTTGCAGCGCGGGCAGCGGCGGCTTGGCGCGCACGACGCCGCGCTTGCCTTCCAGGCTGTTCAGCAGGCTGGTCTCTTCACCGCAGACATAGGCGCCGGCACCGACGCGGATTTCCATGTCGAAATCCGCGCCCAGAACACCGGCCGCGCGCGCGATCCGCACCGCTTCGGACATGATGCGGATCGCAACCGGGTATTCCGACCGGATGTAGACGTAGCCCTTGGTCGCCCCGCAGGCGAGGCCGGCAATCGCCATGCCCTCGATCAGGCAGAACGGGTCGCCCTCCATCAGCATGCGGTCGGCGAAGGTGGCGCTGTCGCCTTCGTCGGCGTTGCAGACGATGTATTTCTGCGCGCCCGGCGCTTCGGAAACCGTCTTCCACTTGATGCCGGTGGGGAAGCCGGCGCCGCCGCGGCCGCGCAGGCCGCTGTCGGTGACTTCGGCCACGATCTGCGCCCTGGTCATGGCCTTGGCGCGGTCCAGCCCCGCCAGGCCGCCGTGGGCGCGATAGTCGTCCAGCGACAGCGGGTCGATCACGCCGACGCGGGCAAAGGTCAGCCGGGTCTGGCCCTTCATCCAATCCAGCTCTTCGACCGGGCCAAGCGCCTTGGGGTGCGGGGCGGCGTCGAACAGTGCCGGCACGTCGGCCGCCGTCATCGGGCCGAAGCCGTGGCGGATGCCGCCAACCTCGACCTCGACCAGCGGTTCAAGCCAGACCATGCCGCGGCTGCCGTTGCGCACCAGCGTCACCGCCACGCCGCGCCGGGTGGCCTCGGCCTGGATGGCTGCCGCCACCTCGTCTGCACCAAGCGCGACGGCCGCGCTGTCCAGGGGAACCCAGATCTTCATGCCTTCACCTTCGCCACCAGCGCATCGGCGCCCGCGCGTCCGACAAGTTGCCCGTCCACCATAGCCGCCGGTCCGCAGGCGCAGAGGCCCAGGCAGAACACCGGCTCAAGCGTCACCGCGCCATCGGCGCTGGTTTCGTGCCAGTCGAGGCCCAGCTTCGCCTTGACCGCATCGGCCAGCGCGTCGGCGCCCATGGTCTGGCAGGCCTCGGCGCGGCACAGCTTCAGCACATGCCGGCCGGCGGGGCGGGCGCGGAAGTCGTGGTAGAAGGTCATCACGCCATGCGCCTCGGCCTTCGAGATGCCAAGGTCGGCGGCGATCATCGGCAGCGCGGCCTCGGGGACGTGGCCGAACACCTCTTGCACGGCATGCAGGATCGGCAGCAGCGATCCCTCCATGCCGCGGTGGGCGTCCAGGATGGGTTGGAGACGGCTCTCCAGGTCGGCGGAATCAAGCATCGGCGGGCCTTTCGCTGGCATGGCGCCGTGATACCCGGAACGATAGGGAATTCAATCGTGATATATCGTCAAACGATAGGCAAAAGCTATCGTGCCTGGCGTCCGATGCGCTCGGCCTCGTCCAGCAGGGCGGCCAGGACGGGGGTCTGCGGGTCGCGGCGGGGGGCGATCAGGCCCACCACATGCTCGGCCTCGGGTTCCACCAGCGGGATCGACCGCAGCCGCCCGTCCTGGGCGAACATGTCGGCCAGCCGCTTCGGCACGATCGAGGCCCAGCCGCCAGTCTGCACGTGCGACACCAGCGCGATGGTCGAGTTCGACTCGACCGAGGCCGCCGCCCGTGCCCCCGCCTCGCTGAGGTGCTGGTTGACGATGCGGCGGTTCTGCATGTCGCCGGTCAACAGGCACAGCGGCAGTTCGGCGGCCTCGGACCAGGTGACGCGGGTGCGGCTGGCCAGGGCGGTGCCGGGGGCGCAGAGCAGCCGGTAATATTCGGTGTAAAGCGGCACCTGGGTCACCCGGCCCAGCGGCTCGTTGTCCAGGTAGGTGATGCCGGCGTCCAGCTCCAGCCGGTCCAGCCCGGCCAGGATCTCGATCGAGGTGCGCGACAGGATCGCCACCGACACGCCCGGATGGCGCACCAGGAAGGGCCGCGTCAGTTCGGCCACCATCGGCAGCGCGGTGGGAATGACCCCCAGCCGCAGGTGCCCTGACAGGCCCTTTTTCGCGGTGCGCATCTCGTCCTTCAGGGCGCGCACGTCGGCGACGATGCCGGTGGCGCGGTCCAGTACCAGCTGGCCTTCGGGCGTCAGGCCCTGGAACCGGCTGCCGCGATGCACCAGTTGCACGCCCAGCTGTTCCTCAAGCTGGCGGATCGCCGAGGAAAGCGACGGCTGGGTGACGCCGCAGGCCTCGGCCGCGCGGCCGAAATGGCGCTCGCGGGCCAGCGCGATGAACATCTGCAACTTCTCGATCATTCCCGCAGCCTGCCCCGATGCGCCCTTGCCCGCAAGGGACAGGGGGCCTACCTGTGGGGCATGAGACGTTTCATCCCCTTCCTGCCGAAACCCGCGACGGTGCCGGTGATCCGCCTTTCGGGCACCATCGCCGCCAGCCCGCGCGCGCTGAACGATGCCGCGCTGGCGCCGCTGATCGAAAAGGCGTTCCGGTCGAAGCCTGCGGCGGTGGCGCTGGCGATCAACTCTCCTGGCGGGTCGGCGGCGCAGTCCAGCCTGATCGCGGCGCGCATCCGGCGGCTGGCGGATGAAAAGGGGGTGCCCGTCCACGCCTTTGTCGAGGATGTGGCGGCGTCGGGCGGCTACTGGCTGGCGACGGCGGCGGATGACATCTGGGCCGACCGGGCGTCGATCGTCGGCTCGATCGGGGTGATCTCGGCGGGCTTCGGCTTTCCCGAGTTCCTGGCCCGCCACGGCATCGAACGCCGCGTCCACACCGCCGGGACGTCGAAAAGCTTCGCCGACCCGTTCCGCCCGCAGACCGAGGCCGACGCGTCCCGCATCCGCGCGTTGATCGAGCCGATGCACGGCATCTTCATCGACCAGGTCAAGGCCCGGCGCGGCACCCGGCTGGATGCCACGGCCGACCTGTTCAACGCCGACATCTGGCTGGGCGAAGAGGCCGCAAAGCTGGGCCTGATCGACGGCATCGCGCATCTGAAGCCGAAGCTGATGCAGCTTTACGGCGACAAGGTGCGGCTGGTTCCCTATGGCCAGAAGCGCAGCCTGTTGCAGCGGTTCGGCATGTCGGCGGTGGACAGCGCCCTGGGTGCGGTCGAAGATCGCGCGCTTTGGGCAAGGTATGGTCTGTAGATGCTGGTCAAGGTCATCCTGCTGTTTCTTGCGGCCATGGCGCTGGTCGGCATGGTGGGCAAGCTGCTGTTCCCCGGCGCCTTGCCGCGGCTGTCGCGCAAGGCGAAATACTGCCCCGACTGTGGCCGCCCGATGATCGGCCGCAGCTGCACCTGCAAGGGCAAGGCATGACTGCCGCGCTGGTGACGGGGGCGGGCAAGCGCCTGGGCCGGGCGATGGCGCTGTATCTGGCGGGTCGCGGCCATGACGTGGCGCTGCATTACGCGACCTCGGCGGCCGAGGCGGAGGCGGTCGCCGCCGAGATCCGCGCGATGGGGCGCCGGGCGGTCGCCTTGCAGGCCGACCTTCTGGACGAGGCGCAGGTGGAAACGCTGGTTCCCCGCGCCGCCGCCGACCTTGGCCCGCTGACCGTGCTGGTCAACAACGCCTCGATCTTTGAATACGACCGGATCGACACCGCAACCCGGCTTGGCTGGGACCGGCACATGGAATCGAACCTGCGCGCGCCCTTCGTGCTGAGCCAGGGCTTCGCCCGCCAGTGCCCGGCCGCCGTGCCGGATGCCAGTGGCGAACCCCGGGCGCAGGGCCTGATCGTCAACCTGATCGACCAGCGCATCTGGAAGCCGACGCCCGAGTTTTCCACCTATACCATCGCCAAGATGGGCCTCTGGGCGCTGACCCGCACCGCCGCGCAGGGGTTGGCGCCGCACATCCGCGTCAATGCCATCGGCCCCGGCCCCACCTTGCAGGGCGCGCGCCAGACTGCTGACCACTTCGCCCGCCAGCGCGCCGCCACCATCCTCAACCGTGGCGCGAACCCCGAAGACATCGTTGCCGCCCTGGGATTCTTTCTGGACAGCCCCGCGGTGACCGGCCAGATGATCGCCGTCGATGGCGGCCAGCACCTTGGCTGGCGCACGCCCGACGTGCTGGGCCCCGAGTAGACCGCGGCAAGTTGTCCACTTCGAACATCGGCTTCACGCAGGCGTTACAAAAAGGCCTGAAATCTCAATCGTTTGCCAGGTGGTCAAGATTCTTTCCTTTGAAATCAGACACTTGAAAATGTGCCCAAAAATTGGGCAGCGCCCTGAATCCCCCAAGATTCCGCAGGAATCCGGCCCTGCCGAAATCTTCTCCGCAAACTTATCCACAAAAACGGGGGACAGCTTTCCTCTTGCCCCCGCTCGTGGTTCAGTGCAGCGCAGCCGCAGAATCGCGACATCCGGAATGGCCCTTTCCGCATGACCGAAAAGCCCCGCACCGGACATGAGGTGATCGCCGATCACCTGCGCACGCTGGACGGCAGTCCGGGCGTCTACCGGATGCTGAACGCGGCTTCCGAGGTGCTGTACGTCGGCAAGGCGCGCAACCTGAAGGCACGGGTGTCGAACTATGCGCGGCCCTCGGGCCATTCGGCGCGGATCGTGCGGATGATCGCCGAAACAGCCAGCATGATGTTCCTGACGACCCGGACCGAGGTCGAGGCGCTGCTGCTGGAGCAGAACCTGATCAAGCAGCTGAAGCCGCGCTACAACGTGCTGATGCGGGACGACAAGAGCTTCCCGAACATCCTGATCGGCAAAGAGCACGCCTTTCCCCAGATCAAGAAGCACCGTGGCGCGAAGAAGGAAAAGGGCAGCTACTTCGGGCCCTTTGCCAGCGCTGGGGCGGTGAACCGCACGCTGAACCAGTTGCAGAAGGTGTTCCTTCTGCGCAATTGCAGCGATGCGATGCTGGAAAGCCGCACGCGCCCCTGCCTGCAATACCAGATCAAGCGGTGTTCTGCGCCGTGCGTCGGCAAGATCAGCGAAGCCGCCTACGCCGATCTGGTGTCGGATGCCGAGCGGTTCCTGTCGGGCAAGTCCACCACCGTGCAGGCCGACCTGGCCCGCGCGATGGCCGAGGCCAGCGAGGCGATGGAGTTCGAACGCGCCGCAGCACTTCGCGACCGCATCCGCGCGCTGACGGCTGTTCAGACCTCGCAGGGCATCAACCCGCGCGGCGTGCCCGAGGCCGACGTGATCGCCCTGCATCTGGACCACGGCCAGGCCTGCGTGCAGGTCTTCTTCATCCGCGCCAACCAAAGCTGGGGCAACCGCGACTTCTACCCCCGCACCGGCTCGGGCGCCGAAGAGCCCGAGATCCTCCAGGCCTTCCTGACCCAGTTCTACGACGACAAGGATCCGCCCCGGCTGATCCTTCTGTCGCATCCGGTCGAGGACCCGGACCTGGTCGCGCAGGCGCTGTCGGACCGGGCCGGCCGCAAGGTGGAACTGGCCGTCCCGCAGCGCGGCGAAAAGGCCGAGCTGGTGGAAAACGCCACCCGCAACGCCCGCGAAAGCCTGGCGCGGCGGATGGCGGAAACCGGGACGCAGGCGAAGCTGCTGCAAGGCATGGCCGAGGCCTTCGATCTGGAAGCGCCGCCGCAACGCATTGAAATCTATGACAACGCCCATATCCAGGGGGCGGATGCCGTGGGCGGCATGGTGGTGGCCGGCCCCGAGGGGTTCGTGAAGTCGCAATACCGCAAGTTCAACATCAAGTCCGCGGCGGGGGCGAATTCGGACGACTTCGGCATGATGAAAGAGGTGCTGTCGCGCCGCTTTGACCGGCTGTTGAAGGAAGACCCCGACCGCAAGGGCGACACCTGGCCCGACCTTCTGCTGATCGACGGAGGCGCGGGGCAGGTCTCGGCGGTGGCGGGCATCCTGGCCGAAATGGGGGTGGACGACATCCCCGTGGTCGGGGTGGCCAAGGGCATCGACCGCGACGCCGGGAAAGAGGAATTCCACCGCCCCGGCGAGATGCCCTTTGCCCTGCAAAGGAATGACCCGGTGCTGTATTTCGTGCAGCGCCTGCGCGACGAGGCGCACCGCTGGGCCAACGGCGCCCACCGGGCCAAGCGCGCGAAATCCGTGGCCGCCACGCCGCTGGACGAGGTGCCGGGCATCGGCGCCGCCCGCAAGCGCGCGCTTCTGGCGCATTTCGGCAGCGCCAAGGCGGTCAGCCGCGCGGCCCTGCCCGACCTGATGGCGGTCGACGGCATCTCGCAGGCGATGGCCGAAACCGTCTACAATTTCTTCCATCGCGACTGAGCGCCGGCCAGCGGTCCTAACCGATCGTTAGGGCATCGCTGCGACAGTGGCCCCGAACTTCGGATCGGAAGGCAGCAATGGACAGTGGCAGATTCTCAACCCTTGGTGCGGAACCGGGCGAATCCTTCTTCGGGTTCGACGAGCTGATCTTTTCACGCACGGATCCGCGCGGGGTGATCGTCTCCGGCAACTCGGTGTTCCAGCGCATGTGCGAACGGCCCTGGCCCGACCTGATCGGGGCGCCGCACCGGCTGATCCGCCACCCCGACATGCCGCGCGGCTTTTTCCACCTGTTCTGGGGCCTGCTGAAGCAGGGCCTCCCCGCGGCCGGCTTTGTCAAGAACGCCCGCGCGGGCGGCGGGCACTACTGGGTGCTGGCGGCCGCCGCGCCCTGCGAAGGGGGGTATTTCTCGGTCCGCATCCGCCCGACGACGCCGCTGTTCGCCACGATCAAGGCCGAATACGCCGCGCTTCGCCGGCGCGAGCGGGACGAGAACCTGTCGCCCGAGGAGTCGGCCGCGCAATTGGTCGAACGGCTGCGCCACCACGGCTTTGCCGACTACGATGCCTTTGCCGCGCAGGTCGTCGCCGACGAGATGCGGTCGCGCGACAGTCGGCTGGGCGTTGCCGCCTTGGCGCAGGCCGAAGGCCTGTCGCACCTGCTGGCCACCCTGATCGAGACGCTAGAGGAACAGTCCCGCCTGGTCACCCAGTTCGCCGACCTGGTCCTGCTGCCGGTCAACATGCGCCTGGTCGCGGCCCGTCTGGAACCGCAGGGCGGCCCGATCAGCCAGATCTCGGTCAACTACAAGCTGGCGTCGGAAGAGATCTCGCGCCGGCTGACCTCGATCGTTTCCGGCAAGGGCAACATCTGCGGCCGCATGGCGCAGGGTGTGCGGCAAAGCCTGACCCTGTCGTGCTTTGTCCGATTGCAACAGGAACTGATCGACCGCGATGACCGCAAGGCCAACGAAAACTCGCCCGAGGAGCGGCGCCGCGAAATGGCGGTCATGCGCGAGGTGCGCGACGGCTACCGCAACCAGACCAGCACCGCGCTGTCCGAGGCAATCGCCCTTGCTGCGCAACTGTCGGATGCCAGCGCAGATCTGCGCCGGATGATCCTGGGCCTGGACACGATCCGCATCCTGGCGCGGGTGGAAAGCCGCAAGTCGACCGAAAGCCAGGCCGCGCTGACCGCCACCATCGACCGCATCGACGAGGTGCAGGGGTTGATCGGTGAAAGCCTGAAGCGGATGAGTATGCAGACCGCCACCATCAACGCGGGCCTTGCCGCGATCCAGCGTGAACGCGGCACAGCCGCCATCGCCGCCAGCTAGCGTCGGCGGGGCGGGCCGGCGAACCGTACACGCCCCACCCTCTTTCCCCTCCCTGCGGCTTGGGCTACCAATGCCGCATGACCTGGACGATCCCCAACACGCTGACCCTGCTTCGTCTGCTGGCAGCCCCCGGCGTGGCGGTGATGTTCCTGTATTTCCACCGGCCCTGGGCCGACTGGTTCGCGCTGGCGCTGTTCGTCGGCGCGGCGATCACCGACTGGTTTGACGGCTACCTGGCCCGGCTGTGGAAGCAGGAATCCAAGTTCGGCGCCATGCTGGACCCGATCGCCGACAAGGCAATGGTCGTCATCGCGATCATGGTCATCACCGGCTACAACTGCATGAACCCCTGGCTGATCCTGCCCGCCACGGTGATCCTGTTCCGCGAAGTCTTTGTCTCGGGGCTGCGCGAATACCTGGGGCCGCGGGTCCAGCTCAAGGTGACCCGGCTGGCCAAGTGGAAGACCACGGCGCAGATGATCGCGATCGCCGTGCTGTTCCTGGGCACCGGGCTGGATTACCTGAACGTGCTGGCGCTGGAGGGGTTGACCCCGGAGCAGCACGCCGCCGCCGTCGCCGCCGGCGAGGCCGAGGCGATCCGCACCTGCGGCAACCGCGACTGCGCCTCTTACGCGAATCTGGTCGGCATCTGGCTGTTGTGGTTTGCGGCGGCGCTGACGGCCGTGACCGGCTGGGAATACTTCTCGAAATCGCTGCCCTACCTGCGCGAGGATGCGAAGTGATCGAGGTGCTCTATTTCGCCTGGGTGCGCGAACGCATCGGCCTGCCGCGCGAGCGGGTCGAGACCCGGGCCGCGACCGTCGCCGACCTGGTGGCCGAACTGTCGGCCCGCGAAGAGCGCTATGCCCTGGCCTTCGCCGATCTCGCCGCGCTGCGGGTGGCGCTGGACCAGGACCTGGCCTCGTTCGACGCGCCGCTGGCAGGTGTGCGCGAGGTCGCCTTCTTTCCGCCGATGACGGGGGGCTGAGATGCGCGTGCAAGTGCAGTCCGCCGCCTTCGACCTTGGGGCCGAAACTGCGGCCTTCGCGGCCGCCGTTCCGGGGGCCGGGGCGGTCGTCACCTTCACCGGCCTGGTGCGCGACACCTCCGGCCGCCTTTCGGCGATGGAGATCGAGCATTACCCCGGCATGACCGAAAGGGCGATCTCGGCCATCGCCGCCGAGGCGATCGCGCGCTGGTCGCTGGTCGATGCGCTGGTGATCCACCGGCATGGCCGGCTGGCGGCGGGCGAGGCGATCATGATGGTCGCCACCGCCGCGCCGCACCGCGCCGATGCCTTTGCGGCGGCCGAGTTCCTGATGGACTACCTGAAATCCCGGGCGCCGTTCTGGAAGAAGGAAATCGGCGCCGACGGGGCGGAATGGGTGGCCGCCAGGGACGAAGACGAAGTCGCCCTGAAACGCTGGTAAGGAGAGGGGGCCTCCTCGTCGACTTCGTCGCTCGTCGGAAGGACGCACCCCGCGAGGAGAAGCCGAAGGCGAACGACGAGCCGCCGGTTCAGCGCATGCCGAAGCGCGCGGCCCAGGTCGGCTGCAGGTCTCCCGGCATCGCCCGCGCCGTGTGCACCCCGCGCGCGATGGCGCGGGCCAGGCAGGTGGCGGCGGCATGCCCTATCTGGAATCCGTCGGCCAGCGGGTCCTGCATCTCCTGCGTCCCGGTCGACACCGCGAACACCAGGTCGCCATCCAGCGGCGTGTGGCTGGGCACCAGCGCCCGCGCCATCCCGTCATGGGCTGCCACCGCCATCCGCTGCGCCTGTGCCTTGGTCAGCCGCGCATCGGTCGCTACCACCGCGATGGTCGTCGCCTCGCCCATCCGCTTGCGGGGCAGCGGCGCCTCCTGCCGCCCCCGCGCCGCCGGGCCAAGGCCGCCGAACTCGGCGCCCTCCTCCCAGGGCGCAGCCCAGAACTGCGGGCCGTCGCCGACCGTCGCCGATCCCAGGGCATTCACCGCCACCAGCGCGCCCACCGTGATCCCCGAGGGCAGCACGCAAGAGGCCGAGCCAAGGCCGCCCTTCAGCGTGCCGGTCATCGCCCCGAAACCCGCACCGGCCGAGCCAAGCGCGAATTCGGTCTCCGCCGCCTCGAACGCACGGCGCCCCAGGGCCGGATAGGGGCTGTCGGACCAGTCCTTGTCGCCGCCGTTCAGCAGGTCGAACAGGATCGCCCCGGGCACGATCGGCACCCGGACCGGGCCGACCGCAAAGCCGCGCCCGGCGGCGCGCAGCCCGGCCATCACGCCCGTCCCGGCATCCAGCCCAAAGGCGGACCCGCCCGAAAGGAACAGCGCATCGACCTGGTCGACCAGCCGGTCGGGCGCCAGCAGGTCGGTCTCGCGGGTGCCGGGCGCCCCGCCCATCACATGCACTGCCGCCACAAAGGGCCGCGCCGCCGTCAGCACCGTGACGCCCGAGCGCAGCCCGCTGTCCTCGGCGTTGCCGACCCGCAGTCCGGCCACATCGGTGATCAGATTCCGCGCCCCTGGCCGCATGTCCGCCCTCTGTCCGTTCAGCGCCAGCCTATCAACTTTCCGACCCGAGCGCGACCGGCGCAGCCGGCAAGCGAGACAAAAGACTTGCCGCGCCAGCGGCGCCGTTGCTTTACCCCGGTTGGGCCGGGTGCGGCGTCAGAAGTCGAAGAGATCCGACAGAAAGCTCTCACGCCGCTTCTTCTTGCCGGAATAGCGGTGATCGTCGTCGTCGTCCTCATAGCGCCGCCGCGACTCGTCATGGCGCGGCTCGGGGCGGCGCGGTTCGGGCTGATAGACCGGGCCGGGGGCAGCCCCGCGCGCCGGCGCCGGCGCGGGCGCAGCCGCAGCCGTCGCTGCGCCCCCCGCGGCGCGGTCGATGATCTTGTCCAACTCGCCCCGGTCCAGCCAGACCCCCCGGCAGCGCGGGCAATAGTCGATCTCGACCCCGCTTCTGTCGGCCATCACCAGCGTCTCGCCATCCACCGGGCATTGCATCGCGCGTCTCTCCTGATCCAGCTTCAAACCCTTAGATGGGGTCGCATTTCGCCCTCGCAAGGGTCGAAAACGGGCTTGCGCGAAACACCGCAGGGGCGCAGAAGGGGGGCGAGCCGTGGCGATGGCGTCGCCACAGGGGCAGCCCTTGCCCCACCGCTTGCGGCAACCACCGCATCCGTCCTGTACGCCGGGACCTTTCGGGGTCCCATGGCTTGCGGCCCCGTGCAAGGGGTCTGACCATGACGCTGAACCGTCCGGAACAATATCGCTATCACAACGGCGGCAAGAAGGATGCGCTTCCCTTCGCCGACGAGGAATACCACGCCCGCCTGGCCGGCCTGCGCGAGATCATGGAGGTGCACGGGCTGGATGCCGCCGTGCTGACCTCGATGCACAACATCGCCTATTACTCGGGCTTCCTGTACTGCACCTTCGGGCGGCCCTATGCCTGCGTGGTCACCAAGACCGCCTGCGTGACGATCAGCGCGGGCATCGACGCGGGCCAGCCCTGGCGCCGCAGCATCGACGACAACATCACCTATACCGACTGGAAGCGCGACAACTTCTGGCGCGCGGTGGCCTCGGTCACCGGCACCGGCAAGGTAATCGGCTGCGAGGCCGACCACCTGACCATGGAGCGGGCCGAAAAGCTGAACGCCTTTCTGCAGCCCAAAAAGGGCGTCGACATCAGCGCCGCCACCATGGAACAGCGGATGCTGAAATCGCCTGCCGAGATCGTGATGATCAAGCACGGCGCCAACGTGGCCGACGTGGGCGGCTATGCGATCCGCGACGCCGTGCGCGAAGGCGCGACCGAGCTTGAGGTCTCGATGGCCGGCCGCGACGCGATGGAGCGCGAGATCGCCAAGCGTTTCCCCGATGCCGAGTACCGCGACACCTGGGTCTGGTTCCAGTCGGGGCTGAACACCGACGGCGCGCACAACCCGGTGACCAACCGCAAGCTGAAGCGCGGCGATATCCTGTCGCTGAACTGCTTCCCGATGATCAGCGGCTACTATACCGCGCTGGAACGCACGATGTTCGTAGGCGAAGTCGACGACGCCAGCCTGCGGGTCTGGGAAACCAACATCGCCGCGCATGAATACGGCATGAGCCTGTTGAAGCCGGGCGCGTCCTGTTCGGGCGTGACGGCCAAGATCAACGAGTTCCTGGCCGAGCGGCAGATGCTGCAATACCGCACCTTCGGCTATGGCCACAGCTTCGGCATCCTGTCGCATTACTACGGCCGCGAGGCCGGACTGGAGCTGCGCGAGGACATCGACACCGTGCTGGAACCCGGCATGGTGATCAGCATGGAACCGATGCTGACCATCGCCGATGGCGAACCCGGCGCCGGCGGCTACCGCGAGCATGACATCCTGGTCATCACCGAGGACGGCGCCGAGGACATCACGCATTACCCCTACGGCCCGGCCTTCAACGTGGTCGGCTAAGGGGCGCCGGCGGACCGGGTCCGCCGCCAGGGCCAAGAAATCGCCCGCGGTCTGTCCGCGGGCGCTTTCATGCAAAGGCAATTGACAGTAATCAGGGCCGGAACCTGGTTGGGGACCGTTGTCTATGTTCGTCGAAAGCCTGAGCCTGAATCTGTGCCGCCGCAGCTTCCTGTCCTTCTCGGGCCTTGCCCTGCTGTCGGCCTGCGCCGCACCGCAGGTCGAGGAACAGGGGCCAGCCCACCTGCCGGAATACGGTCCGATGACCGACAGCGCCATCGACCTGCCCGCGATCCCGCTGGAATTCACCGAAGGCGTCAACCGCCGGATCACCGGCACCTACCTGGGCGAACAGCCGGTGGGCACCATCGACGTCGACCCCTACGCCAAGTTCCTGTACCTGGTGCGCGAGGGTGACCAGTCGGTGCGCTATCCCATCGGTGCCGGCCGCGCCGGCCGGGCCTTTGCCGGCAACGGCACCATCCAGGTCAAGAAGAAATGGCCCGGCTGGACGCCCACCGCCAACATGCTGCGGTCCGAACCCGACGTCTACGGCCCCTTCGCCCGCGGCATTCCAGGTGGGCGGCGCAGCCCGCTGGGGGCGCGGGCGCTGTATCTGTACAAGGGTGGGCGTGACACGCGCTATCGCATCCACGGCACCAACGACCTGGCCTCGGTCGGCAATTCGGGGTCGGCCGGCTGCATCCGGATGTTCAACCACGACATCATCCACCTCTACGAACTGGTGCAACTGGGTGCCCGCGTCCACGTCCGCAGCGAGGCGGAATCGCTGCGCGTGGACCCCGAGAATTTCGGCCGCGGGGTCGAGATTCCGGCCAAGTCGGTGGACCCCAGCCTGATCTACAGCGAAGAGGCGATCGCGAACGATCCGCCGCCGGTCTTTACCGAAACCGCCGCCGTAGCCGGCGACGACGTTCCGATCTGAGCGGGGCCGATCTGAGCGGGGCCGATCTGAGCGGGGCCGATCTGACCTGCGCGCGCCAGGGTCAGCTGCGAATCACATAGTCCTTCAGCGTGGTCTCGATCACCTCCCAGGTGCCTTCGAAACCCGGGCGGATGATGAAGCTGTCGCCCGCCTTCAGGTGGGTGGCGGTGCCGTCCCGGTCGGTCAGGATCGAATGGCCCGAATGGATGTAGACATATTCCCATTCGGCATAGGCCACGCGCCACTTGCCCGGCGTCGATTGCCAGAGGCCGCAATAAAGCCCGTCCACCTCGTCCAGGTTCCAGGTGGTGTGGACCGGATCGCCCGCCAGCACCTTGGCGGGGTCGGGGCGTTCGGTCTCGGGGGGGCAGTCGTCGCGGGTCACGCGCTGGATCAGGGGCATCTGCGGTCTCCTTTTCCCGGCCATTGGGGGCAGCGAGGGGCCTGCGGTCAAGCCTGCTGCACTGCGGCGTAATTTTCTTGCAAGGGGCGCGCGGCTGTGCCCTTATCCCGGGCAGCTTGCGAACCCCGAGGTCCCGGCATGAGTGCAACCGCCCCCGTCCGTTCTGTGCTGCCCCCCGACATCCGCG
>JAGPCN010000004.1:0-4756 GCA_018058035.1 Fuscovulum sp. | reverse complement strand
AAGGTGCCCTCGGGCCTGGCGGCCAAGATCACCCGGGCGCTGGCGATCCCGACCATCGGCATCGGCGCGGGGGCGGATTGCGACGGCCAGGTGCTGGTGGTGGATGACATGCTGGGCCTGTTCACCGAATTCCGGCCGAAGTTCGTCAAACGCTATGCAGAACTGGGCCGCACGGCGGATGAGGCGATTGCCGCCTATGCCGCCGACGTCCGGTCCCGCGCCTTTCCGGCCGAAGAGCATTCCTTTCCCGATGTGCTGCCGGTGAAGAAATGACCGTCCATCGCATGGTGGCCGGGCTGCGGGCGCAGGTCCGGCAATGGAAGGCCGCCGGGCAAAGCGTCGGCGTGGTGCCCACCATGGGCGCGCTGCACGATGGCCACCTGAGCCTGGCGCGGCGGGCGCGGGCGGAATGCGACCGGGTCATCACCACGATCTTCGTGAACCCCAGGCAGTTCAACAACCCCGAGGACCTGAAGAAATACCCCCGCACGCTGGAAGCGGATTCGGCCCTGCTGGCCACGGTGCCGGTGGACGCGATCTTCGCGCCGCCGGTCGAAGAGGTCTACCCCGAGGGCTTCATCACCAATGTCACCATGGCGGGCGTGGCGCAGCCGCTGGAAGGCCACATGCGCCCCGGCCATTTCGACGGCGTGGCGACGGTGGTGACCAAGCTTTTCGGCATGACGCTGGCCGACCGGGGCTATTTCGGCCAGAAGGACTGGCAGCAGCTGCAAGTGGTGCTGCGGCTGGTGCGCGACCTGAACATCCCCGTCGAGGTGGTGGGCTGCGAAACCATCCGCGAGGCCGACGGCCTGGCGATGAGCAGCCGCAACGTGCGGCTGACGCCCGAGGGCCGCGCCCGCGCCCCGGTGCTCTACGCCGCGATCACAGCGGCCGCCAGTGACATCCGCGCCGGCCACGCCGACCGCATGGCGATCCGCGAGGCGGCCGAGTCAATGCGCGCGGCCGGCTTCGATCGGGTGGAATACATCGAGTTGCGCGATGCCGAGACGCTGATGCCCTCGGACGACCCGACCCGCCCGCGCCGGATGCTGGCCGCGGCCTGGCTGGACGGAGTGCGGCTGATCGATAACATCCCGGTCTGAGGGTACCGAATTTTCGTCGAAAATTCGGTGTTTGGGCGGAGCGGCGAGTTTTCGACGAAAACTCGGGGCTCTCAGACCGGCCGATCGGCCAGCAGGTCTGCCAGCACCAGGGCCATGACCTTGGCGCTGTCGACCATGTCCTGGATGCCCACCCATTCGTCGGGCTGGTGCGCCAGGTGCAAGAGGCCCGGGCCGTAGGCGATGCAGTTCTTCAGCCGGCCGATGCGGTCGATGTGCTTCTGGTCGTAGGTGCCGGGCGAGGCGACAAGGTCGGGCCGGCGGGCCAGCACCCGTTCGATGGCCGCGGCGGTGCAGGCGACCACCGGCGCGGCGGCATCGGTCATCACCGGGTGCACCTCGAACAGGTCGCGGATCGTGTAGCGAAAGCCGGGGCGCGTGGCGGCCAGGCCATCCAGCAGGCCGGTGACCTCGGCCTTGACCTGGGCCAGGTCCTCTTCGATCAGGAAGCGGCGGTCCAGCACGATGCGGCAACTGTCGGCGACGCAGGGCGCGGGCAGCGAGGTGTCGCCGGGCAGCGGCTCGGCCTGGCCGCCGTGGATCGCGTTGAAGTTCAGCGTCGCGGCCCGGGCGCCTTCGGGCACAACGGGCATGGCGGTGGTGCGGGCGGCCAGCGCCGGGTAAAGCTGGTCCTCGATCTCGGCCATCAGGGCGCCCATGTGGCGGATCGCGCTGTCGCCCAGGAAGGGCATCGAGCCGTGGGCGATGCGGCCCTGGGTTTCCACCTCGGCCCACCAGACGCCGCGGTGGCCCAGGCAGATGCGGTCCTTGTGCAAGGGTTCGGGGATGATGACGTGATCCACCCGTTCCGGCGCGAACCAGCCGCGGTCCGCCAGCCAGGCCACGCCGCCGTAGCCGCCGGATTCCTCGTCGGCGGTGGCCGAGATTTCGACGGCGCCGCGAAAGCCGGGGCGGGTGGCGATGAAGGCCTCGGCCGCGATGACGGCGGCGGCAAGCCCGCCCTTCATGTCGCAGGCGCCGCGGCCATACAGCCGGTCGCCCTCGACCTCGCCGCCGAAGGGGTCGCGTGTCCAGCCCTGGCCTACCTCGACCACGTCGTGGTGGCCGTTGAAATGCACGCAAGGCCCCGGCGCGGTCTGAAACCGGGCGACCATGTTCCAGCGCGGGAAGCGGTCGCTGTCGCCGGGGGCACCGATGGCGCGGACATAGTCCACCTCGAACCCCTGGGCGATCAACCGGTGCCCGAGGTATTCGCAGACTTCGCGATAGTGCCGGCCCGGCGGGTTCAGGGTGGGAAAGCGGATCAGGTCCTGCGCCAGCCCGATCAGGTCTTGGCGGCGCGCTTCGACTGCGGCAAGAATGGCGGCATCGGACATGGGGAAATTGTGCCTTGCGGCAGCGCCGGGGTGCAACGAAAATTCCCCGGTGCGGGGATGTAATTCTTCGTTACATTCTTATGTGAATTCGGGTTGATGCGGCTCAGGAGGGCGCGATGGCGGATTTCGAAACCCAGATCAAGGAAAGCCAGGCTCAGGTCGCGGCGGCTCAGGCGAAGATCAGCGCCATCACCGACACGATCGAGAAGGCCAGGGTAAAGCTGGACGAGGGCGTGGCGATCGACGTCGAAAACGCCACCTTGCAGGATGTGCACAAGCACACCGAGGTGATGAACGCCAACATCGCCGAGCTGATCATGGGCCTGGACGATGTGACCGCGGCCTTTTCCAGCGAGTTCGACGAGATGCGGTCGAAGACGGGGATGGAGACCTTCATCGGCATCTTCTCGTCCGCCAAGTCGGAATCGATGCGGCAGGAACGCCTGCGCGCCGCCACCATCGACGACAAGTTGCAGGACCTGATCGCCAAGTCGGACGTGATCGTGCGGCTGCTCCAGGGCCAGCTGGACCTGCTGAACGGGCAGAAATCCAAGGTCGAGACCAACCTTTCGGGCACCCTGACCGACCGCGAGGAAACCGTTGGCGCGCTGGAGGCGGTGCGGGCCGAGATCGCGGCGATGGACCCGAAAATCATCGAGCTTGAGAACAGGATCGCGGTCGAGATGGACGCCGCGGCGCGCACCAAGCTGGAGACCGAGCTCGCGCAGCTGAACGCCAAGCACAACGCCCTGGTGCAGGACGAGCAGGTCAAGCTGGCCCGCAGCCAGACGCTGGAGCGGTACATCGAAAAGGGCAAGACCTGGGTCGATTCGCTCACCAACCAGGCCGCGACGCAGCTGGTGCTGATCAACAAGTTGCAGACCGACACCAAGCAGCGGGTGGTGCTGTATGACGCGCTGACCAGCAGCTTGAAGACGGCGCAGCAGCAGGATGTGGCGCATCGGATCAACGAGATCGGCGTCAAGACCGACCAGGAGGCGCAGGCCGCCATGGCCGGGATCGGTGCGGCGACCAACGCCAAGATGGCCGACATGCTGGAGGCGCACGAAGGCCACATGGTCTTTGCCCGCAAGATCCTGGAAGACAAGGCCAAGGCGGATGAGCGCTTTGCCCGCCGGTTTGCGGCCATCGTCGAGAAGCACGACAAGAACGCCTACGGGGAATAAGTGGGCGACGAGATCAAGCAGGCGCTGGTCAAGGATCACGCGGAGCTTTACGACCCCGCGGTCGCCCGGCGCTACTTTGCCAAGTTCGCGGCCATCGGCGGCTACCTGGCCAAGGTGGCCGCCGAGTTCGAGACCGAGGGCCGCCTGACCCGCACCGAGGCGCGGGTTCTGGGCGGCTATCTGGCCGGGGTGATCGGTACTTTCAAGGCGCTGAGCCTCAAGTACCTGATGACCGGCAAGGCCGAGGCGGCCAGCCGCCTGACCATCGACCGGCATGAATCGGGTTTTCCGGTGGCGCAGGAACTGATGGTGATGGCGCTGGATGCGGCCCAGGCCGACAAGCACTTGGCCGGCATGGCCAGCGAGGCCGAGCTGAAGGACCGGATGATCCGCACCATCGTGGGCGAGTTGAAGATCCCGGCGGGGTTGCAGTTTTCGCTGAGCCAACGGCTGTACTTCGAGGCGCTGCAGGCCGGCGGGCTGTTCTGGGCGCGCAATGACCCGGTGGCGCAGTGGATCGAGCAGGCCGGAGAGCGGCGGCACTATCTGCTGCATTGGGCGGTCTGGGATTCGGGGGTGAACCTGCCGGTCGTCTATCTGATGGACGTCGAGGACAGCGGCAAGAAGCCGCTGCCGAACGACGATTATCGCTGGCCGCCGGTGCAGCAGAAGGTTCTGGCGCAATCGGTGGGCGGGCTGAAGCTTCTGACCATCGCCACCGGCTTTGACACCGATTTCGAGGACCTGCATCCCAAACGCCTGCGCCGGATCACGCTGGGGCCGATGTACTCGGCCTCGTTCACTTTGCAGTCCGGGCCTATTTCCAAGGTGCTGGAGGATGCCAAGGCGCCCGAGGGGCAGGACTGGGCGCTGGTCTGGACGGTCGAGGATCTGATTGCCGACCGTGAGGAAGAGATGAAGGACGGCTGGTTCTCGTCGCGGCCGAAGCAGGTTTACAAGCTGGACCCGCTGACCGGGGCTGACAGCGGCACGACCACGCTGGAGCGGATGCTGATCCTGCCCGAGCGGCCCTATCAGGTGATGGTCGAGCAGGACCCCAAGGGCCTGCGCGGGGTGCGGAAATTCATCGTGGGGGCCGGGGGGCGGC
>JAGPCN010000382.1 GCA_018058035.1 Fuscovulum sp. | reverse complement strand
GCGCGACCCCGACCCCGCCCGCGATGCAGCGCTGGCGTCCGCGCTGCAGGCCTCGGTCAAGGACCGGGCCGAGAACCTGATGATCGTCGACCTGTTGCGCAACGACATCTCGCGTCTGGCCCGGGTCGGCACGGTCAGGGTGCCCGCCCTTTATGCGATCGAGCATTACGCGACGGTCCACCAGATGACCTCGACCGTCCAGGGCGATCTGGCGGCGCCGGCCACCCTGCCCGGGCTGATGGCGGCGCTGTTTCCCTGCGGCAGCGTGACCGGCGCGCCGAAGATCCGCGCGATGGAGATCATCCGCGAGGTCGAGCGCCAGCCGCGCGGCGTCTATTGCGGCGCCGTCGGCTGGATGTCTCCCGGCGGCGAGGCCGATTTCAGCGTGGCGATCCGCACGCTGTCGGTGGCGGGCGACCGGATCGTGATGAACGTGGGCGGCGGGCTGACGCATGGGTCCACCGTCGCGGGCGAATGGGAGGAGGCGCTGTGGAAGGCGCGCTTCGTGAAGGCGGCCGTCAGCCGGGACTAAGGCTGATCGAGACCGTGCTGTGGGACGGCGCGGCAGCGCCGCGCTGGCCCTTGCACGCGGCCCGCCTGCGGCGCTCGGCCGCGGCCCTGGGCTGGGGGTGCCCCGAGGTGGCGCCCGCGGGGCCGGGCCATCCGGCCCGGCTGCGGCTGACCCTGGGTGCCGCGGGCGATGCGGTCTGGGAGGTGCACCCCCTGCCCGCGGCAAAGGCAGAGTGGCGCCTGGGTCCGGCCCCTGCGCGGCTGCGCTCGGACGACCCCTGGCTGACAGTGAAATCCTCCCGCCGCGCCGCCTATGACGCGGCCCGCGCGACCCTGCCCGCCGGCCTGGACGAGGTGATCTTCCTGAATGAACGCGGCGAGGTCTGCGAAGGCACCATCACGAACCTCTTCTTCGATCGCGGCCAAGGCCTGCGCACGCCGCCCCTGGCCTGCGGCCTTCTGCCGGGCGTCTTGCGTGCCGACCTGGCCTGCCCCGAAGAGGTTCTGGCCGCCGACGACCTGCCCCGGGTGCGGCTGTGGGCGGGCAACGCGCTTCGCGGGCTGATCCCGGCGGTCTGGGGCGGCTGAACCGGCGCATTGGGGGTTTTGCACCCCCAAACCCCCGCAGAGTATTTCCCAAAGAGCAATGCAGGAAGCGGTCCCTGGTCCATTGCTCTTTGACAAATACTCCCGCCGGAGGCACCGACGCCGCGCCCTGGTGCCACGGCCGGGGTTGACTTGGGGGCCGGGGCGGGGTGTATCGGCGCGGTGGAATTTCAGGCCCTCGGAAGGGGAACGATGATGCATGCCTACCGCAGCCATACCTGTGCGGCGCTGAACAAGGAACATGTCGGCCAGACCGTCCGGCTTTCGGGCTGGGTGCATCGGGTGCGCGACCATGGCGGCGTGCTGTTCATCGACCTGCGCGACCATTACGGCATCACCCAGGTGCTGTGCGACGGCGACTCGGCGGCGTTCCAGGCGCTGGAGAAGGTGCGCGCCGAATGGGTGGTGCGGATCGACGGCCGGGTGAAGGCGCGCGACGCCAGCCTGGTGAACGCCAAGATCCCGACCGGCGAAATCGAGGTCTATGCGCTGTCGGTCGAGGTGCTGGGTGCGGCCGAGGAACTGCCCCTGCCGGTGTTCGGCGAGTTGGACTACCCCGAGGAAACCCGGCTGACCTATCGCTTCCTCGACCTGCGGCGCGACGGGATGCATCAGAACATGATGCTGCGGTCGAACGTGGTGCGCTGGCTGCGGGGCAAGATGTGGGACCAGGGCTTCAACGAATTCCAGACGCCGATCATCACGGCCAGCAGCCCCGAAGGCGCGCGCGACTTCCTGGTGCCCAGCCGCCTGCATCCGGGCAAGTTCTATGCCCTGCCGCAGGCGCCGCAGCAGTTCAAGCAGTTGATCATGGTGGCGGGGTTCGACCGCTATTTCCAGATCGCGCCCTGTTTCCGGGATGAAGACCCGCGGGCGGACCGCAGCCCGACCGACTTCTACCAGCTGGACATCGAGATGTCCTTCGTCGAGCAGGAAGACGTCTTTGCCGCCGTGCAGCCAGTGTTGCAGGGGCTGTTCGAGGAATTCGGAGGCGGCCGCAAGGTGTACTCCGACTGGCCGCGCATCGCCTATCGCGACAGCCTGATGTGGTACGGGTCCGACAAGCCCGACCTGCGCAACCCGATCAAGATGCAGGATGTGTCCGAGCATTTCCGCGACAGCGGCTTTGCCATCTTCGCGAACCTTCTGAAGAACGAAGGCACCGAGGTACGCGCCATTCCGGCGCCCAAGGGCGGCAGCCGCAAGTTCGCCGACCGGATGAACGCCTTTGCCCAGAAAGAGGGCCTGCCGGGGATGGGCTATATCTTCTGGCGCCAGGCCGAGGATGGCAGTGGCATGGAAGCCGCGGGCCCGATCGCCAAGGCGCTTGGCCCCGAGCGAACCGAGGCGATCCGGCAGCAGCTGGGCCTTGGCCTGGGCGACGCGGCCTTCTTCCTGGGCGGCAAGCCCGAGGTGTTCCAGGCCGTCGCCGGCAAGGCCCGGAACGTCATCGGCGAGGAACTGGGGCTGACCGAGAAGGATGCTTTCCGGTTCGCCTGGATCGTCGATTTCCCGATGTACGAGAAGACGGACGAGGGGAAGATCGACTTTTCCCACAACCCGTTCTCGATGCCGCAGGGCGGCCTTGAGGCGCTGATGGGCGACCCGCTGAAGGTCT
>JAGPCN010000170.1 GCA_018058035.1 Fuscovulum sp. | reverse complement strand
CATGACCCGCATGCCGCGCGTGATCGAAGAGCTCACCCAGTTCTTCGGCAAGGACCCCCACAAGGGCGTGAACCCCGACGAAGTGGTGGCGATGGGCGCCGCCATCCAGGCGGGCGTGCTGCAGGGCGACGTCAAGGACGTGGTGCTGCTGGACGTGACGCCGCTGTCGCTGGGCATCGAGACGCTGGGTGGCGTCTTTACCCGCCTGATCGACCGCAACACCACGATCCCGACCAAGAAATCCCAGGTCTTCTCGACCGCCGAGGACAACCAGAACGCGGTGACGATCCGCGTGTTCCAGGGCGAGCGGGAAATGGCTGCGGACAACAAGATGCTGGGCCAGTTCAACCTGGAACAGATCCCACCCGCCCCGCGTGGCGTGCCGCAGATCGAGGTGACCTTCGACATCGACGCCAACGGCATCGTGTCGGTCAGCGCCAAGGACAAAGGCACCGGCCGCGCGCAGCAGATCACCATCCAGGCCAGCGGCGGCCTGTCGGATGACGAGATCGAGAAGATGGTCAAGGACGCCGAGGCCAACGCCGAAGCCGACAAGGCCCGCAAGGAGCTGGTGGAAACCCGCAACCAGGGCGAAAGCCTGCTGCACTCGACCAAGAAGTCCTTGTCCGAGCATGGCGACAAGGTCGACCCCTCGACCGTCGAGGCGATCGAACTGGCGATGGGCCCGCTGGAAGACGCGCTGAAGGGCGAGGACGCCGGCAAGATCAAGGGTGCGATCCAGAACCTGACCGAAGCCGCGATGAAGCTGGGCGAGGCGATCTACAAGGCCAGCCAGGCGGAAGGCGGCGACAAGGACGACGAGCCGCGGCCGGTGGACGATGACGACATTGTCGATGCCGACTTCGAGGATCTGGGCGGGAACAAGCGGAAGTAAGTCCGCGTGAACCGGAACGGGGGGCGGTCTGGCAACGGGCCGCCCCTCTCCGGTTCGGCAAGGGGGTTTTGCCGTGGCAAAACGTGACTACTACGAAGTGCTGGGGGCAAAGAAAGGAGCCTCTGCCGAAGAGCTGAAAAAAGCCTACCGGCAGAAGGCCAAGGAACTGCATCCCGACCGCAACGCCGACAATCCGCAGGCCGAGGCCCAGTTCAAGGAAGTGAACGAGGCCTATGACATCCTGAAGGATGACCAGAAGAAGGCAGCCTACGACCGCTTCGGCCATGCCGCCTTTGAAAACGGCATGGGCGGTGGCGCGCGTCCGGGCGGCGGCTTCCAGCAGGGCGATTTCGCCTCGGCCTTTTCGGACGTGTTCGAGGACCTGTTCGGCGACTTCATGGGCCGCGGCGGCGGGCCTGGCGGCGGCGGGCGCGCCCGGGCGCAGCGCGGATCCGACCTGCGCTACAACCTGCGCGTCACCCTGGAAGAGGCCTACCAGGGCGTCCAGAAGACCATCAGCGTGCCGGCCTCGGTCACCTGCGACACCTGCCGCGGAACGGGCGCCGAAGGCGGCGCCGAGCCGGTCACCTGCCCTGTCTGCTCGGGCATGGGCAAAGTCAGGGCGCAGCAAGGCTTCTTCACGGTCGAGCGCACCTGCCCGAACTGCAACGGCATGGGCCAGACCATCAAGAACCCCTGCCGCACCTGCCACGGCCAGGGCCGGATGGAAAAGGAACGCCAGCTTTCGGTCAACATCCCCGCCGGGGTGGAAACCGGCACGCGGATCCGGCTGGCAGGCGAAGGCGAGGCCGGCCTGCGCGGCGGCCCGCAGGGCGACCTTTACATCTTCATCGAGGTGAAAGAGCACGCGATCTTCCAGCGTGACGGCGTGCATCTGTTTTGCCGCGTGCCGATCTCGATGCCCGCCGCAGCCCTGGGCGGCGAGGTCGAGGTGCCCACCATCGACGGCGGCCGCGCCCGGGTGAAGGTGCCCGCGGGCGCCCAGACTGGCAAGCAGATGCGCCTGCGCGCCAAGGGCATGCCCGCGCTGCGCGGGGCAGGCCAGGGCGACATGGTGATCGAACTGGCGGTGGAAACCCCGGTGAACCTGACCGCCCGGCAAAAGGAACTGCTGCGCGAGTTCGAGAAGCTGTCCGAAGAGAACAACCCCGAGGGCAATTCCTTCTTCGCCAAGGTCAAGGGATTCTGGGACGGGATGAAGGGCTGAGGCCCCACAGGATGGGCACCACCGCCCATCCTGCCTCCCGTTGCGATTAACCGTTCCTTCACCAAACCCATGCAACCCTTGCCCGCATGAGCAAAGGTTTCTCCGAAGCATCCCTGCCCCTCTTCACCCCCGACGGCGACGCCGACGAGGCTGCAATGGCCGCGCTTCCCGGCCGCCTGCCCAGCTATATCGCCGACCACCGCAAACGCCTGCGCACCCGCTTCATGGACGGCGGTGCCCAGGCGATGCCCGACTACGAACTGCTGGAACTGGTGCTGTTCCGCGCCATCCCGCGACAGGACGTCAAGCCGCTGGCCCGGCTGCTGCTGGACACCTTCGGCGACTTCAACCGCGTGATCTCGGCCGCGCCGGCCCGTCTGATGCTGGTCAAGGGCGTGGGCGAGTCGGTGGTGCAAGAGCTGAAAATCGTCGAGGCCGCATCGCAGCGCCTGATGCGCGCCAAGGTGATCAACCGGCCCGTCCTGTCGTCATGGAGCGCGCTGCTGGATTATTGCCACACCGCCATGGCGCATCGCGAGACCGAGCAGTTCCGCATCCTGTTCCTTGACCGCAAGAACGTGCTGATCGCCGACGAGGAACAGGCCAAGGGCACCGTCGACCACGTTCCCGTCTACCCGCGCGAGGTGGTCAAGCGCGCGCTTGAGGTGAACGCCAGCGCGCTGATCCTGGTGCACAACCACCCCTCCGGCGACCCCACGCCCAGCGAGGCCGACATCAGCATGACCTGCCAGATCCAGGATGCCTGCCAGGCGCTTGGCCTGGTGCTGCACGATCACCTGATCATCGGCAAGTCGCGCGAGTTGTCGTTCAAGTCCCAGGGGTATCTGTAGCGTCCTTCGACGAAACCTCCTCGAGCATTTCATGCACTCGTCGGGGACGCCCGCGAGGAGTGCACGAAGTGCATCGACGAGCAGACCGTTGCTACACCTGCCCCGCCCGCCGCGCTTGCCGTTTCTGCCGCCGCAATTCGGCCACCCGGGCCTTTTCGGCATCGGCCAGCGCCAGCAACGCATCGGCCAGCTCGATCCGCTGCGGCCCGCCCTCGGGCTTGATGAAATACCACGACGGAAAGCGGTTGTAGGGATCGTCCGACACCCGTTCCGTCACGAACAGCGGCACGCCCAGCTGCCGCGCCGCGTGATGCGCCGCCCAGACCACCAGCGGCCAGTTTTCCGGGTCGTAGTCGTCGCCCGCCATCACGCCGCCCGGCTTCAGCTTCGGATACCAGTCGGCCAGCGTGCGCCCACCCTCTTCGCCGGTGTGGGCATAGCCGTCGCAATAGATGAAATCGAACGAAGCATCGGGAAACAGGTCCAGCGCCTGGTCGAAGGTCATCCGCAACAGCCGGAAATCCGACCATAGCCCCACCGCCAGAAGCGCCTTCTTGTATTCGGCGGTGTTGTGGCCGTCACCATAGACATCCACGCCGACGAACCGCGCAAACCGGCCCGATTTCACCATCCGGGCCGAGAACGACCCCGCCGCCACCCCCAGCTCGATCCCGAAATTGCCCGCAGGCGGCAGCGGGTCGGTCACGGCAAAGCGGTCGGTCCCGGGCAGCAGACGCACATCGGCAGGCGGGATCAGGCGCCGGACCTGGCGGCGCAGTTCCATCGAATGCATCAGGGGGTCTCCTGCCCGGAAGGCGGGCCGAAGTCCGGCACCAGCCACAGCTCGACCCGCCGGTTCAGGTGCCGCCCGGCCGCGGTTTCATCGCAGGCCATCGGCAGCACCTCGCCAAAGCCCTCGACGCGCGGCAACTGTTCGGCGCGCAGGTCGGGTGCGGCGGCCTGCACCTCGTCCAGCACCCGCATCGCCCGTTCGACTGACAGCGCCAGGTTGGTCTCGGCCGCGCCGGACCCGTCCGAGAACCCGGCCAGCACCAGCGCCTCGCCCGCGAACCCGCCCGAGGCGATCAGCCGCGCCAGCGCTGCCACGTTGTCCTGGCTGGTGGGCGTCAGGACCGTCGTGCCATCCTCGAACCGGAAGGTCAGCGACAGCCGGTCGGCCCCGTCCATCACCGCCGCCAGCCGCTTCAGGTCGGCCAGCGTCACATCCTCGCCCGCGCCCTGGATCGCGTTGATCAGCCGCAGCCCGTCCACCGTCATCGGCGCGCGTTCGGCCGAACGGTCGACAAAGCCGGCGCGGGCCACCATGGCCTCGGCCTGGGGCAGCGCCAGGAACTCCAGGAACTCGCGCGCCAGAAGCGGCAGGCGGCGCTTGGGCGTCAGGAAATAGACCGGCAGCGCCAGAGGGTAATCCTCGGCCTTGACCGCCATCGAGGTCGCCAGCAGCGGAAAGCCGCAACTGTCGGTCAGGGGCACCAGCCGCGCCGGCCCCACCTCGGCCCGGCCGGTGATCGCCAGCGCCCAGGGGTCCTTTGCCACCGCCGCCGCAAGGCTGGCCATGTCGTCATGCTCAACCTGCGCCCGGATCGGAATGCCCAGGCGGTCCTCCAGCGCGCGGGCCAGGTCGGTATCGGGCGCCATCGCGTGCAGCACGATCGGCATGTCGGGGCCGCCCAGGTCGGCCCAGTTCGTCGCCTCGCCGGCCAGCGCGGCGGCCAGGTCCACGGTCGAGACCTCGGGCGTCGGATTGTCGGGCGCCATGATCGGCACCAGCGCATCCAGCGCGATGGCGCGACTGCCAAAGGGATCTTCGGGGCGCGAGGTCAGCTTCAGCTCGGCGTTGCCCTCGGCCAGTTCCTTTGACGCATGGAACGGGTTCAGCGCGCGAAACGTGATCTCGGCCAGTTCCTTGCGGGTCTCCGGGTCAAGGATCAGCGCGGAAAACCCGGGGCCGGGGCCTTCCTGATAGATCAGGCCGCGGCTTTCGGCAAAGGCGCGAAACAGGCCCGGCAGCAGACGCGCCCCGGCATCCGGGGCACCGACGATGCGGATGGTCGCCCGCGGCGCGGTCAGGTCGGGGCAGGCCGGACCTTCGCAGATCACCCCCTGCGCATCGACCGTCAGCGGGCCATAAGTCGTGTCCAGCCGGTAGAATTCGCCGTCGAACCCCTGCAGCGTGCCGGAAATCTCGATACTGCCTTCGCGCGCGATCAGCGTCACGTCCTGCGCGGCGGCGGCCACTCCCCAACCCATCCCCTGAAACAGAAGCGCGGCGAAGATCGCCGCGCGTCCAGCCTTCGACCGCATGAAGTGCCCACCCGAACCCTAGTTGGCGGCGAGTGTCACGCCCTGCCCCGGATTTTTCAACACCAGAATGTCGCCCACCGCATCGCACCCCGGCATCGCCAGCGTCAGGTCGGTGACCGTCACCGCTCCGGCCTGCGCCACCACCGTTTCACCCAAGAGTTCACGGCCGCAGGTGGCCTGGGTGACCGCCGACTCGATCACGATTTCGGCCGCAATGGCGGGATCGGCGGGCCAGGTATAGACCTCGGCCAGCATCGGCAGGTCCAGCGTCGGGTCGCCCAGCGACACCAGCTGGCCGCCATCCGGCGACAGCGGCTGCCCGGCATGCACGTCGCCCGGTTCGCCATAGGTCGCGCCCTTTTCAAAGGCATGCAGCTGGAAGGCATCATCGGCCATCCATTGCACCGCAAAACGGCGGGTCGCGGCGGCGTCGGGCACGGCGACCGCATCGCGCAGGATCTCGGCATCGGGGAACAGCACCGAGACCTCGCCGGTCGCGTTCAGCGCGGGCAGGTCCAGCACCAGTTTTCCGGCGGCATCCAGCGTCTCGGCAAAGGCCAGGCCGCCGTGCCGCAGCACCACACGCTCGCCAGCCCGGCAGGGCGCCGTCAGCGCAATCGCGATCATCGCCTTCGGTCCGGCCTTGAGTGTCAGGTCAAGGGCGCAATCGGCAGGCGCCTCGGCGGCCTTCGGAGCCATCTCCGGCGCGGCCGGGGCGGGCAGAGGGGCAACCGGGTCCGCCGCTGCAAGTGTCGGTTCGGGGATCGGTGCGGCGGCGGGTTCAGTCACCGCCGCCAAGGCGGGCGCGGCTGGTTCCGGGGTGGGGGCCGGGGTCGGCGCGGTCAGCGCGGCCGAGGCCGGCAGCGCCGGCGTTTCGGCGGGTCCGGCGGAAACCTGTTCGATCGCCTTGGGCTTTTCGGCGGCGGCTATGCCTTTTCCGGCATTCATCGTCTGCACCAGATGCCCGGCCGCAAGCGCCACCACCAGAACGGCGCCAGCCCGAATCGCGGATTTCTTCTTGTTCATTTTCGCCCCCGAACGAGGATTTCCTGCCGCGAGACTGGCCGCGGAAAGGGGCAATCCCGTGACCCGAATGGGGAATGTTTCCAGCACGGGAAACAGTCGCCGCGGCCCGGAAACGCAAAGGGGCGGCCCCGCCGCCCCTTTCCCGCCGCAATTCCGCGACTGTCAGCTCAGCTTGCCGTGGCAGTGCTTGAACTTTTCGCCCGAGCCGCAGGGGCACATGTCGTTGCGGCCCGGATTGCCCCAGGTCGCCGGATCGGACTCGTCGAACCCGTCCAGCCGCGCGCCCGCCATCGCCGCCGCGGGCGAGGCCACGGCCGCCGCCATCGCCGGTTCCATGGGTCGCGGGGCCGGGGCCGCCGGCCGGGCCGGCGCGGCAGCGCCACCCTGCGACGCCAGCATCTGCGCCATCATCTGCTCCTGCTCGTCCTTGGTCAGGGGGCGGATGCGGCTAAGCTGTTCGGTCACCTGCCCGCGCAGCGATTCCAGCATGGTCTCGAACAGCTGGAAGGCCTCGGTCTTGTATTCGTTCAACGGGTCGCGCTGCGCATAGGACCGGAAGCCGATGACCGAGCGCAGGTGTTCCAGCCGCAGAAGGTGTTCGCGCCACTTGCCGTCGATCGCCTGCAGCAGAAGCTGCTTCTCGATCGACTCCATGGTCTCCTTGCCGAAGGCCTCGGCCTTTTCGGCCATCATCTTGTCCGAGTTCTCGATGATCCGTTCGGCCAGAATGCCCTGGTCGACGCCCTCTTCGGCGGCCCAGTCCTGCACCGGCGCGTCCATGTTCAGCTTGGTGCGCAGGGCCTCGCGCAGGCCGGCGGTGTTCCAGCTGTCGGCATAGGTGCGCGGCGGCAGGAATTCGTCGACCAGGTCGTCGATCACCTGGTGGCGCATGTCGGTGGCGATTTCCGACACGTCCTCGGCCTGCATGATCTCCAGCCGCTGGCCGAAGATCGCCTTGCGCTGGTCGTTCATCACGTCATCGAACCGCAACAGCTGCTTGCGGATGTCGAAGTTGCGGCCTTCGACCTTGGCCTGGGCCTTTTCCAGCGACTTGTTGACCCAGGGGTGAACGATGGCCTCGCCCTCTTTCATGCCCAGGCCCGACAGGATCTTGTCCAGCCGTTCCGAGCCGAAGATGCGCATCAGGTCGTCTTCCAGCGACAGGAAGAAGGCCGACCGCCCCGGGTCGCCCTGCCGGCCCGAGCGGCCGCGCAGCTGGTTGTCGATGCGGCGGCTTTCGTGGCGTTCGGTGCCAAGGACGAACAGCCCGCCAGCCTGCTTGACGGCCTCTTCCTCGTCCTTGTGTTCGGCCTCGATGCGGGCGCGGATCTCGTCCGGGTGGGCCTCGGGGTTGGCGGCGATGGCCTCCATCACCTTGAACTCGACGTTGCCACCCAGCTTGATGTCGGTGCCGCGGCCGGCCATGTTGGTGGCGATGGTCACAGCGCCCAGCTTGCCGGCGTCGGCGACGATCTTGGCCTCTTGTTCATGCTGGCGGGCGTTCAGCACGCTGTGCGGGATGCCGTCCTTGGTCAGCAGGGACGACAGCAGTTCCGATTTCTCGATCGAGGTGGTGCCGACCAGGATCGGCTGGCCCTTGGCGTTGGCCTCCTTGATCGCGGCCAGGATGCCATCGAATTTCTCGCGCGCGGTGCGGTAGACGGCGTCGTGTTCGTCCTTGCGGGCGACGGGGCGGTTGGTCGGAACCTCGACCACACCCAGCCCGTAGATCTGCATGAATTCCTCGGCCTCGGTCGCCGCGGTGCCGGTCATGCCGGCCAGCTTGTCGTAAAGCCGGAAGTAGTTCTGGAAGGTCACCGAGGCCAGCGTCACGTTCTCGGGCTGGATCTTGGCGCCTTCCTTGGCCTCGATCGCCTGGTGCAGGCCGTCCGACAGGCGGCGGCCCTTCATCATCCGGCCGGTGAATTCGTCGATCAGCACCACTTCGCCGTTCATCACGACGTAATGCTGGTCCTTGAAGAACATCTTGTGCGCCCGCAGGGCCTGGTTGATGTGGTGGACGACCGTGGTCGATTCCGGGTCGAACAGGTGCTGTTCGCGCGGGATCACGCCGGCGCCCTTCAGCAGTTCCTCGATGGCGTCGTTGCCCTCGTCGGTGAAAGTCACCTGGCGCTGCTTTTCATCCAGCTTGAAGTGGTCGTCGGTCAGATGCGGAATCAGCTTGTCGACCTGGGTGTACAACTCGCTGCGGTCCTGCGCCGGACCGCTGATGATCAGCGGCGTCCGCGCCTCGTCGATCAGGATGCTGTCGACCTCGTCCACGATGGCGAAGAAATGGCCGCGCTGCGCCATTTCGTCGATCGAGCCCTTCATGTTGTCGCGCAGGTAGTCAAAGCCCAGCTCGTTATTGGTCGCATAGGTGATGTCGCAGCGATAGGCCGCCCGCTTTTCGGATTCGGCCTGGAACGGCACCACGACACCGGTCGTCAGGCCCAGTTGCGCATAGACCTTGCCCATCCAGTCGGCATCGCGGCGGGCCAGGTAGTCGTTCACCGTGACGACATGCACGCCCTTGCCGGTCAGCGCGTTCAGGTAGGCCGGAAAGGTGGCGACCAGGGTCTTGCCCTCGCCCGTGCGCATTTCGGCGATGTTGCCCTGATGCAGGAAGATGCCGCCCTTCAGCTGCACGTCAAAGGCGCGCAGGCCCAGGGCGCGGCGGGCGGCTTCGCGGCAGTTGGCAAAGGCCTCGGGCAGGATCGCGTCCAGCTCTTCGCCGCCCTCCTGCACCCGCTTCTGGAATTCGCGCGTCTTCTGGATGATCCCCTCATCCGACAGCGCGGTGAATTCCGGCTCCAGCGCGTTGATCTTCGCCACCAGAGGGCGGACCGATTTCACCTTGCGGTCGTTCGGCGTCCCGAACACCTTCCGCGCGAGCGTTCCTAGTCCCAGCATGTCGTCTCCGATGGCGGCCTTTTGCGTAATCGTGAGGCGCTTGGCCTTGCCCGCCCCCGATGCCTTCCCTAGAAGAACCGGGAAGGACCGGCCCGACCTCGTTCAGGCACGTCTCACGCGACTGAGGCGATGTAAGTGGATGGCCCCCGATAGTCAACGTCGCGCAGGTGCGCGGCCCGATCAGGAGTAGGTGAGAATGGCGAAAATGACAGGGTTTGCGGCCTCTCTGGCC
>JAGPCN010000381.1 GCA_018058035.1 Fuscovulum sp. | reverse complement strand
CAGATGTCGGCGGTGCGGCGGTCCTGCCAGACGATGGCGGGGTGGATCGGCCTGCCGGTGGCGCGGTCCCAGACCAGGGTGGTCTCGCGCTGGTTGGTGATGCCGATGGCGGCGATGGCGGTGGCCGCAACGCCGGCCTTTTCCATCACGGCGCGGGCGGTGGCGGCGACGGTCGACCACAGGTCGGCGGGGTCATGCTCGACCCAGCCCGAGGCGGGAAAGTGCTGGGTGAATTCCTCCTGGGCGCTGGCAACGGGGCGCAGGCTGCCGTCGGATGCGGCCGCAAACAGGATCGCGCGCGAGGAGGTGGTGCCCTGGTCGATGGCAAGCAGATGGGTCATGAGAGTGGGCCTGAGGGAAAGGGTTCGGGCAGGGAGACGGTGGCGCCGGGCTGCCGGTCGTGGCGCACCGTTCCCCGGGGGGCGGCACCGGACTTTTCGAAAAGTCCGGTCCGATTTCTTCGAAGAAATCGGGCGCGGGCGGCACCCTTCGGCACCGCCCGCCCCCCTGGCGCTTATTGCCAGGACTTGATCAGCTCGTCGTAGCTGATGGTCTCCGGTGCCGGGTCCTCGTTCTCCAGCTTGGCGACCGGGGCACCCGGCGCGTCAAGCCAGACCTGCGGGTCCTGCGGCTCGTTCATCTTCGGGCCGATGTCGCCCTGCACGCCGGCGCGTTCCAGGCGCTCCAGCACCTTTTCCTGCTCTTCGCACAGCGCATCCAGCGCCTCTTGCGGGGTCTTCGCACCGGCCATCGCATCGCCGATGTTCTGCCACCACAGCTGCGCCAGCTTGGGATAGTCCGGCACGTTGGTGCCGGTGGGCGACCACTGCACGCGCGCCGGGCTGCGGTAGAATTCCACCAGGCCGCCCAGTTGCGGGGCGCGGTCGGTGAAGCTCTGGTGGTTGATCGTCGATTCCCGGATGAAGGTCAGGCCGACGTGAGACTTCTTCACGTCCACCGTCTTCGAGGTGACGAACTGGGCATAAAGCCAGGCCGCCTGGGCGCGGTCGACCGGGGTCGACTTGAGCAGCGTCCAGGACCCGGCGTCCTGATAGCCGACCTTCATGCCGTCGACCCAGTAGGCGCCGTGCGGCGAGGGGGCCATGCGCCACTTGGGCGTGCCGTCCTCGTTCATCACCGGCAGGCCGGGCTTGACCATGTCTGCGGTGAAGGCGGTGTACCAGAACATCTGCTGGGCGATGGCACCCTGGGCGGGGACCGGGCCGGCCTCGCCGAAGGTCATGCCCTGGGCTTCCGGGGGCGTGTACTTCTGCAGCCACTCGATCGCCTTGGTCACGGCATAGACCGCGGCCGCGTCGTTGGTGGCCCCGCCGCGCGCCACGCAGGACCCGACAGGACGCGAGTTCTCGTCCACCCGGATGCCCCATTCGTCGACCGGCAGGCCGTTCGGCTCGCCCACGTCGCCCATGCCGGCCATCGACATCCAGGCATCGGTGTAGCGCCAGCCAAGCGAGGGGTCCTTCTTGCCGTAGTCCATGTTGCCGAAGACGCCCGAGGCCGGGCCACCGGCATAGGACATGTCGCGGCCGGTGAAGAATTCGGCGATGTCCTCGTAGGCCGACCAGTTCAGCGGCACGCCGAGGTCATAGCCGTATTTGGCCTTGAAGTCCTCCATCGTCTTGGGGTCGGTGAACCAGTCGTAGCGGAACCAGTAGAGGTTGGCGAACTGCTGGTCGGGCAACTGATAGACCTTGCCATCCGGGCCGGTGACGAACTTCAGCCCGATGAAGTCGGCGATGTCGAGGTTGGGGTTGGTGACGGCCTTGCCCTCGTTCGCCATCCAGTCGGTCAGGTTGTAGGCCTGCTGATAGCGCCAGTGGGTGCCGATCAGGTCGCTGTCGTTGATGTAGGCGTCATAGACGTTCTCTCCGGTCTGCATCTGCGTTTGCAGCTTTTCGACCACGTCGCCTTCGCCGATCAGGTCATGCGTCACCTTGATGCCGGTGATCGCGGTGAAGGCGGGCGCCAGCACCTTGGCTTCGTATTCGTGGGTGGTGATGGTTTCCGAGACCACCTTGATCTCCATCCCGGCATAGGGGGCGGCGGCGTCGATGAACCACTGCATCTCGGCTTCCTGCCCGGCACGGTCCAGCGACGACATGTCGCCGATTTCGGCATCGAGAAAGGCCTTTGCGGCCTCGATATCGGCCCAGGCGGGCGCGCCAAGCGCCATCAGCGCCAGCGCCATCGCGGTTGTGGATTGCCGAAGTCTCATTTATTCCTCCCTTTGAATATAAGACGTGCCGTCTTGTGTTCATGCCCGGGGGCGCGGGTCTCAGACGCGCCCCAGGGCGGCTTCATCCTGTCCTACACCCAGACGAAGACCGCCGCGGCGTAGGCAAGGCAGAGGGCGGTGGCGCCCCAAAGGGGCGGGCCCGCAAGGAAAAGCCAGATCAGGTGGATGAAGGCCGACCCGAGCAGGCTGATGAACAGGCGGTCGCCGCGCGTCGTCTCGATCCGAAGGAGGCCGATACGCGGGGTTTCGGGAAAGCGGATTGCGAGAATGGTCATAAGCACCAGAAGGCTGGCAATCACCCAGAAGAACAGGGCGACGGGCAGCGTCCAGGCCATCCAGCCGCCGGGGATCATCGGGTCGGTCCAGGCGATGGCGCCATCGCTGCGGGGGGCCGACAGCAGCAGGAATGCCAGGGCGGCGGCCATCACGGCGGCGGCGGCGACGTAGATCAGCGGCCAGTTGGCGCGGCGGGCGGCGGTGTCGG
>JAGPCN010000380.1 GCA_018058035.1 Fuscovulum sp. | reverse complement strand
CGGCAGGGGCCGAGGACAGCGGCCTTGTTGCCATGACCACCGGCGACGAGGTGAAGGGCTGGCAATCGGTCGGCAAGCTGATGCTGGGCCAGCGCGGCTTTTGCACCGGCGTCCTGATCGAGCCGCAACTGGTGCTGACCGCCGCGCATTGCCTGTTCGACAAGGAAACCGGCGCCCGCACGGCCGACGACCAGATCACCTTTCAGGCCGGTTGGCGCAATGGCCGGGCCGAGGCCTATCGCGGCGTCCGTCGGTCGGTGGCGCATCCCGACTACGTCTACGCCGGCGATGACGAGATGGAGCGCGTGGCCTATGACCTGGCGCTGCTGGAACTGGATCAGCCGATCCTGCTGCCGCAATTGCAGCCCTTCGGCACCGACAGCCGGCCCGGCACCGGCGCCGAGGTCAGCGTGGTCAGCTATGCCATGGACCGCGCCGAGATCCCCTCGATCGAGCAGGGCTGCGCGGTGCTGTCCTCAACCCAGCCGGCGCTGATCCTGTCTTGCGACATCGACTTCGGGTCCTCCGGCGCGCCGGTGTTCTCGGTGCAGGATGGCACGGCGCGGGTGGTGTCGGTGATCTCGGCCAAGGCCGAGATGGACGGCCACAAGGTGGCGCTGGCGGTGCCGCTCGAGGCGCCGCTGAGTGCCCTGCGCAAGGAACTGGCGCAAGGCGTCGGCGCTGCGCATGCCCCGCCCGCGGGCGTGCGGATCATCAAGGGCGGCGCCGGCACCGGGGCCAAGTTCATCGCGCCATGACGGGCCGGGCGGCCCTTGCGGTGGCCCTGCTGGCCGCGGCGCTGCCCGCCCTGGCGCTGCCCGCGCTGGCCGAGACGACGGCGCTGCAACCGCTGGACCGCCGCGACCAGCTTCTGGGCTGGGAGGCCGTGGGCCGCATCGACATCCGGGACGGCGGCTTCTGCACCGGCGCGCTGGTGGCGACGAACCTGGTGCTGACGGCGGCGCATTGCGTCTTTGACGATGCCGGGCGGCCCGTCGACCCGGCCCGGCTGACCTTTCGCGCCGGTTATGGCGGCGGCGAGACTGTGGCCGAAGGGCGTGTCCAGCGGACCGTCGCGCATCCGGGCTACGATCCGGTCACGCCCGTCTCGCCGCAGAATGTGCGCCATGACGTCGCCCTGCTGGAACTGGCCCAGCCGATCCCGGCAGCGGTGGCGGCGCCCTATTCGGTGGTGTCTCCGGGCAAGGGAACGGCGGTATCGGTGCTGTCCTATGCGCAGGGCCGCGAAGAAGTGTTGAGCTGGCAGCGCGAATGCGAGGTTCTGGATCGGGCCGAGGGGCTGGTGGCGCTGAACTGCGACGTCAGCTTCGGCTCCTCGGGGGCGCCGGTGTTCGACCGGACGGGGCCGAGGGCGCGGATCGTCAGCATGATCTCGGCCGGGGGGCCGACGGACAAGGGGCCTATCGCCTATGGCATGGACCTGCCGGGCGCGCTGCGCGACCTCAAGGGGTTGCTGGCGGCCGGGCGGCCTTTGGCCGTCGCCAGCGCCGAGGCGGCCGAAGACGCAGGCGCGGCACCACCAGCGGCCGTGCGCCGGCTGGGCACCGGCACCGGCGAAAGCCGCGACATCGGCGCCCGCTTCGTCAAGGCCAAGCCCGCGCCCTGACACCCGCCGCAGGGGTCTTGAAAGCCCGCGCCGCATTCCCCAGATCAGGGATACCGGGTGCCATGACGGGCCCGGATTTCCCGCCCGGCCCCGCTGATGGGGCGGGCTTTGATGACATCGCTTCGCTGGAGGATGACATGCGCAGCTTCGATTTCGCCCCCCTGTACCGGGCCACCGTCGGTTTCGACCGCGTGGCCGACCTGATGGACCGGGTCCTGTCGGCCGATGTGGCCCAGCCGACCTATCCGCCCTACAACATCGAAAAGACGGCCGATGATGCCTATCGCATCTCGATCGCGGTCGCGGGCTTTGCGCCCGAGGAACTGTCGGTCGAGGTCAAGGATGGCCAGCTGTTCGTCGCCGCCCGCAAGGCCGAGGCCGACGACCAGCGCAGCTACCTGCACCGTGGCATCGCCACCCGCGCCTTCGAGCGCCGGTTCGCGCTGGCCGACCACGTCAAGGTCTCTGGCGCCGTGCACGAGCACGGCATGCTGCACATCGACCTGGCGCGCGAAATCCCCGAGGCGATGAAGCCCCGCCGGATCGAGATCGCCCGCCCCGCCACCGCCGCGGCGATCGAGGCCCGGGCCGAAACCGTCAACTGACCGCCTGCCCCCTTGCAGGACACCCGTGCAGGACGTGGGCCCGGGCGGAAACGCCCGGGCCTTTTTCCATTGCGCCCGGGCCCGGCGCGGCCGATGAAGGCCGCAAAGGAGGCCCCGCCATGCCCGATCCCCAGCCGCCCGTCCTGCCTGCCGCCCAGATGGCCCCCGCCACAAGGGCACTGGACGCCGGCCTGCGGCCCGATCCGGTCACCGGGGCCATCGCGCCCTCGCTGGTGGCATCGGTCAACAACGTCTTCGTGCCGGGCAGCGCGGGCTTTTCCGCCGAAGGCGCCGACCTGACCGAGCAGCCCTTCCTTTATGCCCGCTGGACCAACCCCACCGTCCGCGCGCTTGAGGATCGGCTGGCGGGGCTGGAAGGTGCCGAGGATGCGCTGGCCACGGCAACGGGCGTTGCCGCCGCCGCGGCGGTGTTCCTGACGCTGCTCAAGGCGGGCGACCACCTGATCCTGTCCGAGGTCTGCTATGCCGGGGTCTATGAACTGGCCACCCGGGTGC
>JAGPCN010000379.1 GCA_018058035.1 Fuscovulum sp. | reverse complement strand
CCGAAGAGAACTATCTGTGGGGCGGCGCCGGCAGCGATGTGCTGTATGGCGGCGATGCCGACGACACGTTGGCAGGTGGCACCGGGTCCGACTCGCTGTACGGCGGCGAAGACCTGGACATCGCCGACTACTCGGCCTCGAACGCGGCGATCAACCTGAACCTGCAGGCGATGACCGTCACCGGCGGGCATGGCACCGGCGACATCCTGTCGGGCATCGACGGGGTGATCGGCTCGGCCTTCGACGACACGCTGATCGGGTTCGACCAGGTGGGCCTGTCGGGAGACGTCTTCACCAACGTCATCTACGGCGGGGCCGGCAACGACTATGTCGATGGCCGTGCCGGCAACGACAGCCTGTTCGGCGGCACCGGCAACGATACCGTGCTTTCCGGCACCGGCGACGACACCGCCGAGGGCGGCGAGGGCAACGACAGCATCGACGGCGGCACCGGCAACGACCTGCTGGCCGGCGACAGCGGCGACGACACCCTGTCGGGCGGGACCGGGAACGACAGCCTAAGCGGGGGCGCGGGCAACGACAGCCTGTCGGGCGGCGACGGCAACGACACGCTGGCGGGCGGCGACGGCGACGATGTGCTGGCCGGCGGGGCCGGCAGCGACCTGGTCGATGCCGGGGCGGGCAACGACAGCATCACCGCTGGCTTGGGCGACACGATCCTTGGCGGCGCGGGCGACGATGTCATCTCGGGCTCGGGGGCGGCCTCGATCACCGGGGGCGACGGGTCGGATGTCTTTGTCGGCCATGTCGCCGACACCATCGACGGGGCCGAAAGCGGCACCGAGATGGACGTGCTGGACCTGTCCGGCCTGGGGCCGCTGTCCGTCTCCTATGACCCGCTGAACCCGGAAAACGGTGTCGTCACCTTCTACAATGGCCTGGGCCAGGTCACCGGGACGATGACCTTCCTGAACATCGAGACGGTGGTGCCCTGCTTTACCCCCGGCACGATGATCGCCTGCGAGACCGGCGAGCGGCGGGTCGAGGACCTGCGCCCGGGCGACCGCGTGGTGACGCGCGACCACGGCCTGCAAGAGTTGCGCTGGACCGGCCGCAAAGTGCTGGACCGCGGCCGGCTGGCGGCCGAGCCGAAGCTGCAGCCGGTGCTGATCCGCGCCGGCGCCCTGGGGCCGGGCCTGCCCGCGCGCGACATGCGGGTCAGCCGGCAGCACCGGATGCTGGTCACCGGGCCGCGGGCCGAACTGCTGTTCGGCAGCGACGAGGTTCTGGTCCGTGCCGAGCATCTGACGCATCTGCCCGGCGTGGCGTTGGCGGTCGATCACGCGGTGACCTACCTGCACCTGCTGTTCGACCGGCACGAGGTGGTGCTGTCGGACGGTACCTGGAGCGAAAGCTTCCAGCCCGGCGACCGCACGCTGGCGGGCCTGGACGATGCCGCGCAGGACGAGCTGTTCGCGCTGTTTCCCGAACTGGCGCGGGGCGCCGCCTATCCGGCCGCGCGCCCGACGCTGAAGCGGTTCGAGGCCAAGGTGCTGACCGCGGCCTGATCGCGGCCTTTCCGGGCTACTCGTCGTTCGACTTCGTCTTCTCCTCGTGGGCTGGACCGCGACGAGCGACGAAGTCGACGAGGAGCCGCCGCTATCCCCGCAGGGTGCCGCCGGTGGCCTTGGTCACCTTTTCGACGATCTTGGCCGAAACGGCGTCGATCTCGGCCTCGGTCAGGGTGCGTTCGGTGGGTTGCAGCCGCACCGTCAGCGCGATCGACTTGCGGCCCGCGCCCATCTGCGCCTCGGCCTTGTCGCCGGTGAACTGGTCGAACACCCGCACGCTTTCGATCAGCGCCTTGTCGGCCCCCTGCGCGGCATTCACCGCCGTCAGCGCCTCGACCCGTGCATCGACGACGAAGGCGAAATCGCGCTCGACCGCTTGCAGGTCGCGGATCGCCAGCGCCGGCCGGGTGGGGGTCTTGACCTTGGGCTGCGGCACGTTGGCGACCAGCACGGTAAAGGCCATGGCGGGGCCTTTCACATCCATCGCGGCCAGCACGCGGGGGTGGATTTCGCCAAAGCTGGCCAGCGTCACCGGCCCCAGCCCGATCATGCCCGACCGGCCGGGATGCCACCAGGCGGCCACCTTGCGGGTGATCTGGGCCCTTGCGGGGGCCCCCAGGGCGGCCAGCACTGCCTCGGCATCGGCCTTGGCGTCGAACACGTCCACCGTGCGGCGCGACCCATGCGGATCGCGCGCCGCGGCGGCGCCGACCAGCAGGCCGGTGGCTTGCAGGTGCTGTTCGCCCGGCTCGCCGCCGTGGAAGGCCGGCCCCACCTCGAACAGCGCCAGGTCCATGAAGCCGCGCGCCTGGTTGCGCGCCGCCGCCGCCAGCAGGCCGGGCAGCAGGTCGGGGCGCAGGTGGGTCATCTCCGACGAGATCGGGTTTTCCACCCGCACCGCCTCGGACCCGCCGCCGAACAGCGCCGCGGCGCCGGCGTCGATGAAGCTGTAGGTGACGCATTCGTTGTAGCCAAGCGCCGCCAGCGTGCGCCGGGCCGCCTTTTCGCGCGCCTGCAGCGGCGTCAGGATCGGCCGCGGCACGCCGGGCGTGCTGCGCCGCATCGGGGTGCCCTTCAGCCGGCTCAGGCTGGCGATCCGGGCGACCTCTTCGACCAGGTCGGCCTCGCCCAGGATGTCGGGGCGCCAGCTGGGCGGCGCCGCCTCGTTCCCGGTCATCTTGAAGCCAAGCGCGGTCAGGGTCTGGCGCTGTTCGGCCTCGGGGA
>JAGPCN010000378.1 GCA_018058035.1 Fuscovulum sp. | reverse complement strand
GGCCACGGGGGAATCCCCTGCGTGCGGGGCCCCGTTCAGGCCCCGAACTCAGGCCCCGAACTCAGGCCCGGTGATAGGGGCTGCCGGCCAGGATCGTCGCGGCGCGGTACAGCTGTTCGGCCAGCATCACCCGCACCAGCATGTGCGGCCAGACCATCGCGCCAAAGCTGAGGGCCAGGTCAGCGCGCGACCGCAGGGAAGGGTCGATGCCGTCCGCCCCGCCGATGACAAAGGCCGCGTCCTGGCGGCCCGCGTCGCGCCAGCGCGCCAGTTGCGCCGCGAAGTCGGGGCTGGAGAGGCTGCGGCCGCGTTCGTCCAGGATGCACAGAACGGCGCCCGCCGGGATCGCGCGGGCCAGAAGGGCCGCCTCGGCCGCCATGCCGCCGCCGCGCCGGTCCTCGACCTCGTGCTCGGCCGCGGGGCCAAGGCCAAGCGCGCGCCCGGTCTTGCCCAGCCGGTCCAGGTAGTCGTCGACCAACGCCCGTTCGGGGCCCGCCCGCAGGCGGCCGACGGCGCAGAGATGCAGCCGCATCAGCCCTGCGGGGGCAGTGCCGCGGGGACCTGCCCGGCCGGCATCCACATCTTTTCCAGCTGGTAGAAGTCACGCACTTCGGGGCGGAAGACGTGGACGATGACATCGCCTGCGTCGATCAGCACCCAGTCGCCGGTCTCTTTGCCCTCCATCTTCGCGCTCAGCCCGAAGGCCTGCTTCAGCCGGTCGGCCAGCTTTTCGCTGATCGCGGCCACCTGGCGGCTGGAGCGGCCCGAACAGATCACCATGTAGTCGGCCACGTCCGACCGGCCGCGCAGGTCGATCTGCACGATATCCTCGGCCTTGTCGTCGTCGACCGACTGCAGCACGGCCTGCAGCAGCTGTTCGGGGGTGTGGCTGTCGGGCGACCTGACGCGGTCGGCCCGGGGACGGACCGGAAGCCCGGTCGCGGGATCAGAGTGAGACAGGAGAGGGTCCTCCGAAATCGCGCGCATGCCCCGCGCCAGGCCATTGTCCGCAAGGCTAGCACCGGCCGGTTGCGATCTCAACGGAAAGGGCGGGTGCGGGCTTGCGGAAGGGCGGCGGCCTATCGCCTATTGCGCGCCGCCGCAAGGGGCGATGGCGGCCAGCACCTCTGGCCCCAGCAGGTCGGCCAGCCGGGTGGGGCGGATCAGCGGGCGGAACGGGGCGTCGGGCGCCAGGCGCAGCAGAACGGCGCCGGTGGCATCGGGGTCCGGGCCGCTGCCCAGGGCGCAACCTCCGACGCCGACCGAAAGCGACCCCTGCGCCGCGCCGGCATCGCGCCAGCCGGCAATGCCGGCCTGCAAGTCCCGCATCCGCGGCAGGTCGGCCGGCGCCAGGCCAAAGGCCGCCACGCTGCCGCCCGCGGGCGGTGCAACCCCGGGCGCGGGCCGCGGCTGCAGCCGGAAATCGCCCGAGAGACGCTGGTCACCGCGGCTGGCCGCCAGCGTCAGCACCGCCGTGCCTGGCGCCACCTGCAGGCCCGGCGGCAAGAGCAGCGCCACCTCGATCGCGGCCGGATCGGCGGTCACCGGGTCCAGCGCCGCCAGCCGCGCCGCAGTGCCCGGTGCCACCGAGGCGCAGGCGGCCAATGTCAGGGCCGCGGCCAGAAACGCCGCCGGAAAGGTTGGAACAGATGGCATGTCGAATCTCCTTTGACAGACATGTTTTATTGTTTTACGTTAAAAAATATCTGCAAGAGGAAAATTCAGATGCCCGACACGACCCGGATTTCCCGCCTTTCGGGTGGACTTCGCTGGCTGGCGCTGGTGCTGGCCGCGGTCTTGCCGCTGATCGTTGCAGTCGCGGTGTTGCGCGCGATCCGCGATCCCGCCAGCCTGCTGGCGCAGTTTCCCGGTCTTCCCGCCGACCCGCCGGTTGGGCCTTGGCAGGCCGGCGCTGTGGCAGCCCTCGCCCTGCTGTCGGTGCTGCCGATGATGCAGGCGCTGGCCGCGATGGCGACACTGTTCGCCCGCTATCGCGCCGGCGACGTGCTGTGCCCGGCCAATGCCGACAGCATCCTGACCATCGGGCGCTGGCTGGTGCTGGTGGCTCTGGCAGGCGTGGCGGTGCCGACGGCACAGGCGCTGGCGCTCAGCTGGCGGGCGCCGGAACGGACATTGCGGATCGCGTTGGACGGAGGGACGCTCGGCTTCCTGATGGCGGCCGGGTTCCTGACGGTGATCGGCTGGGCGATGCGCGAGGCGGCCGCGGTCAAGGCCGAGAACGAGGCCTTCGTCTGATGGAGATCGTGGTGCGGCTGGACGTGATGCTGGCGCGGCGCAAGATGCGCTCGCGCGAGCTGGCCGAGAGGATCGGAATCACCGAGCAGAACCTGAGCCTGCTGAAGTCGGGCAAGGTCAAGGGCATCCGCTTCGACACCCTGGCCGCCATCTGCGACGTGCTGGACTGCCAGCCGGGCGACCTGCTGGAGGCGCTGCGCCCCGACCCGGCAACGTGAAGCAATTGCGCGGCTGCCGCCGCAAGTCTTTTTCGTTTTGGCTGAGGTTTGGGCGGGATGGCAGAAGTCGCCTGACGAGGGGCGCTGCCCCTCGAGCTCCCCGGGGTATTTGGGCCAGAATGAAGCACCGGCTGCTTCAGTCCGGTCCAAGTAGCCCGGGGGGGTTGGGGGGCTGGCCCCCCATCAGCCGAGGAGGAGGCGACTGCCGACGACGAGAGGAAAGGCTTGCGCGCAAGCGCTCCGTCTTGCCTGGGCGGCGTTTCGGGCGTATATCGCCGCCATGTCCGGGT
>JAGPCN010000169.1:1692-9593 GCA_018058035.1 Fuscovulum sp. | reverse complement strand
CTGCATGCCCGCGCCACCGCCTTTCCGTCGGGATGGGTGCTCCCTGCCCTGTCCAGGACGTGACTCCTCGTAGGATGGGCAATCTTGCCCATCCTACGGGTTTCTTTTTCCCCCAGCTGCCAGGCTAGCCCAGGGCGTCGTTGCAGCGCTTGCAGGTACCGGGGTGCTTGTGGCTGCCCACATCCGGCTTGATCTGCCAGCAGCGCTGGCACTTTGCCCCCGGCGCGGGTTCGAAGACCACCGCCACGTCCGGCACTTCGGGCAGGCGGAAGGCCTCTTGCGGGGCGGGGTCGGCGGTCAGCTGGATGCCGCTGGTGATGCAGAGGTCGGCGAACTCCACCGACTTCAGCGCCGCCAGGATCGCGGTTTCCGCCACATGCACCACCGGCGCGGCCTCAAGGCTGGCGCCGATCACCTTGGCGGTGCGCTGCACCTCCAGCGCGCCGGTCACCACGCGGCGGGCGGCGCGGATGCTTTCCCATTTCGCGGCCAGCGCGGGGTTCAGCCAGGCCGCTGGCGTCTCGGGGAAGTCCTGCAGGTGGACCGAGGCGTCGTCGCCCGGCATCCGGCACAGCCAGACCTCTTCCATGGTGAACACCAGGATCGGCGCGGCCCAGGTGGTCAGGCGCTGGAACAGCAGGTCCAGCACCGTCCGGCAGGCCCGGCGGCGCAAGCTGCCTGGCGCGTCGCAATAGAGCGCATCCTTGCGGATGTCGAAGTACAGCGCCGACAGGTCGCTGGTCGCAAAGGTGAACAGTTCCTGGAACACGCCCTGGAAGTCGTACTTCGCATAGCCCTCGCGCACCACGCCATCCAGTTCCGCCAGCCGGTGCAGCACCCAGCGTTCCAGTTCGGGCATCTCGTCCGGGCTGACCCGCTCGGCCTTGGAAAAGCCTTCCAGGTTGCCCAGCAGGAACCGCATCGTGTTGCGCAGCCGGCGATAGCTGTCGGCCACGCCCTTCAGGATCTCCTTCCCGATCCGCAGGTCGACCGTATAGTCGGACAGCGCCACCCAAAGCCGCAGGATATCGGCGCCGTATTCGTCGATCACCTGTTGCGGCGCGACCGTGTTGCCCAACGACTTGGACATCTTCATGCCCTTCTCGTCCAGCGTGAAGCCATGCGTCAGCACGCCCCGATAGGGCGCCCGCCCCTTGGTGCCGCAGGCCTGCAGCAGGCTGGAGTGGAACCAGCCGCGGTGCTGGTCGGTGCCCTCCAGGTACAGGTCGGCCAGCCCGTCCGGCGTGCCATCCGGCCGGTCGCGCAGCACGAAGGCATGGGTGGAGCCGCTATCGAACCAGACGTCCAGCACATCCATCACCTGGTCATAATCGGACGGATTCACGATGCCTTGCAGCATCTTTTCCTTGAATCCTTGCACATACCAGACATCCGCGCCCTCGGCCTCGAAGGCAGCGACGATGCGGGCGTTGACCTGCGGGTCACGCAGCAGGAAGTCCGGCGCATCGGGCCGGGTGCCGCGCTTGACGAAACAGGTCAGCGGCACGCCCCAGGCGCGCTGGCGGCTCAGCACCCAGTCGGGCCGCGCCTCGATCATCGAATACAGCCGGTTCTTGCCGGTCTCAGGCGTGAACGTCACCAATTCGCGGATCGAGGTCAGCGCGCGCTCGCGGATCGTCGCGCCATGCGCGCCCTGCCCGTCGTCGATCGGCTTGTCGATGGCCGCAAACCACTGCGGCGTGTTGCGGTAGATCAGCGGCGCCTTCGACCGCCAGGAATGCGGATAGGAATGGCGCAGCTTGCCCTTCGCCAACAGCGCGCCGGCATAGGCCAACTGCTTGATGACGCTGACGTTGGCCGGGCCTTCCTTGCCCTCGGGCGTCAGGATCGCCTGGCCGCCGAACAAGGGCAGGTCAGCGCGATAGCTGCCGTCGGGTTCGACGTTCCAGGTCATCGGCAGGCCGAACTTCTGGCCGAGCGCATAGTCATCGTCGCCATGCGACGGCGCGGTATGCACAAACCCCGTGCCCGCATCATCGGTCACATGGTCGCCCGGCAGCATCGGCACGTCATATTCCCACTCGCCCGCCGCCCCCTCGACACCACGGAAGGGGTGGGCCAGCACCAGCCCGGCCAGTTCGTCGGCCGAGACGCCGCGCACTTCGCTCCATTCAAGGACCTTGGCCGAGCCGAATACCTCCTCGGCCCGGGCAAGTGCCAGAACAAGCTTGTCCCCAGGCTTGGCAGAGCTTCCTTCTGCAACGGCCTTCACCTCGAACAGACCATAGGAAATGTCCGGGTTGAAGGCCACCGCACGGTTTTGCGGAATGGTCCAGGGAGTCGTCGTCCAGATGACGACATCCGTCTCCTCCAATTGACGCATCCGCTCGACCTGCGCACGTTCCGCTTCGAGGTCGAGGTCCTCTCCATGTGCCTTCAATAGCGTGCGCTTGGCATCAAGGGCCTTCTGATACTGCTCGAAGGTCGGACGCTTGATCACCCGGAACCGCACCCAGATCGTATGGCTGGTGTGGTCGTGATACTCCACCTCGGCCTCGGCCAGCGCGGTCTTTTCGACCGGGCTCCACATCACCGGCTTCGACCCCTGATAGAGCGTGCCGTTCATCAACAGCTTCATGAACTCGGCCGCGATCACCGCCTCGGCGTGGTAGTCCATCGTCAGATAGGGCCGGTCCCAGGCCCCGGTCACGCCCAGGCGCTTGAACTCCTCGCGCTGGATGTCGATCCATCCTTCCGCAAACTTGCGGCACTCCTGCCGGAAGGCCACCGTGTCCACGTCGTCCTTGTTCAGGCCCTTTGCGCGATACTGTTCCTCGATCTTCCATTCGATCGGCAACCCGTGGCAATCCCAGCCCGGCACATAGCGGGCGTCGCGGCCCATCATCTGCTGGCTGCGCACCACCATGTCCTTGAGGATCTTGTTCAGCGCATGGCCGATGTGCAGGTGGCCGTTGGCATAGGGGGGGCCATCGTGCAGCACGAAGGGCGCCCGCCCGGCGGCCGAGGACCGCAGGCGGTCATAGACGCCGATCCGCGCCCAACGCTCCAGCCAGGCGGGTTCGCGCTGCGGCAGGCCGGCGCGCATCGGAAAGGCGGTTTCCGGCAGAAAGACGGTGTCGCGATAGTCGGGGGCGGTGGTCGCGGGGGTGGTCTCGGGCGTGTCGGCGCACATGGGGCACATCTCTTGCGGCAGGTCGGGGGAAGGTTGCGACAGGAAACCCGGCGGCTGGATCAGCCCGCCGGGCCGCTAATTCGCAAGGAATGGGGGCCGCATCGCATGGCGCGCGTTATAGGCGCTGCGGGGGGCAGGGTCCAGTGGCGCATCGGGCAAACCGGACTGGACAGCGAAGCACCTTGCGCCGAACACTGGCGCCGACCCTGCCGGAGTTTCCCCGTGATGATCGCCCGCCTTGCCCCTGCCTTGCTGGCCGCCTGCCTTGCCGCCCCCGTATCGGCCGAGGTCCCGGTCGCCAGCCAGGTGCCCGGCCTGACCATCGTGGCGATGGACAGCCTGCCCGCCACCCGCGGCATCACCGGCGAGGCCGCCGATTTCTGCTCCCACCTGTTCATCGCGCCCGCCACGCCCGCAGGCCGCGCCGTCGCCGCGCAGGGCTGGTCGGTGACCGGAGAGGTCCCCTTCGGCCCCTACACCGCCGTCTCCTTTGCTGGCGGGGCGGACCCGGCCACCAGCGGCACCTGCGACCTGCTGCAAGGCAACGTCGGCCTGTTCTCGGGCGACCGGCTGGTGGCGCTGATCTACGCCGACGCAGGCACCCCCACCCGCATCGGCAGCGCCCTGCCCTTTGGCAAGGGCGGGCTGCGCATCCTGTCGGGCGAGGTGATCCCCGCACCGCAGGCCGACCTGCGCCTGGTCGGCGCAACGGGCATCACCGTCACCCCGCTGGCGCTGGACGAACCGGTCTGCAACGGCGCAGGCACCGTTCCATTGGTCGAGGGGTTGCCCATCGACATGGCCCGCGCCCTGCTGATCGCCGCCGGTTGGCAGCCCGTCGTCCCGGCCGACGCGCCCTTTGCCCTGGCCGCCGACATCGCCGACGCCGGCGTGCCCGAGGTGCAGGATTGCTCGGGCACCGGCTTTGCCTTCTGCGCCTATGCCTATGTCGGCCCTGCGGGCGCGTTGTCGGTGATCACCGCCGGAGAGCCGACCGAGGATGCCCTGCCCGCCGTCACCGGCGCGGGCGTCACCTGCGCAAGCCCCTGAGGCGCCGGAGAAAAGGTTGACAAAGTGTCAGGGACCGCAGCCAAGCCGTTGATTTTCTTTCTTCCTCCTGCACCACGCCTGGCAGACCCGTGGACAGCGCCACCCTTCACAGGCATCATGGGCGGATGAAGGAACCCTCGCTCAACGTCCTCGGCGGCCTGCTCGAGACCTGCTCAAAGACCCCGCTGACCGGGTTTTTCCGCGACGGCTGCTGCAACACCGGCCCGCAGGACCGCGGCCTGCACACCGTCTGCGCCCTGATGACGGCGGAATTCCTGGCGCTGTCCAAGTACCTCGGCAACGACCTGTCGACCCCGCGCCCCGAATACGGGTTCCCGGGCCTGAAACCGGGTGACCAGTGGTGCCTTTGCGCGGGCCGCTTCCTGCAAGCACACGAGGAAGGCGCCGCCCCGCAGGTCCGCCTTGCGGCGACCCACATCAACACCCTGCACGTCGTCCCGCTGGAAATCCTGCAGGCCCACGCCACCGACGCCTAGGCCCGCCGCGCCACCGTGCTGGACGAGGCGGCGATCAGCCCGCTGCGCGCCGCCTCGTCCAGCACGGTCGCGCCATAGCTGTTGTCCAGGCTCAGAAGCTCGTCGATGAAGTGGCTCAGCAACTGCTGCCGCCCGGTCACCCCGGCCTTGCGGTAGATCGCGTTGGCCTGCGCCCGCACCGTGCCCTCGCTGGTCTCGCGCAGGGCCGCGATCTCGGCCATCGACAGGCCCTTGATCGCGAACAGCGCCACGTCGCGTTCGGCCGGTGTCAGGCCCCATTGCGTGAACCGTTCATCCATCAGCTGCGAAAACGCCCCGGCGGCACGGCGCAGGCCGGTTTCGGCGCGGTTGCGTTCGCGCAGGGTCTGGCGCAGCACCCAAAGCCCCAGGCCCAGGCTGACCAGCATCCCGGCCGAGACCGCCAGTTCCAGCACCTCGCGCAGTTGCCAGGGGATCGGCCGCGCGCTGAACCCGACCAGCGACGACAGCACGTCCGAGATGAAGTAGAAGGCGCAGAACAGCTGGATCGCGACCAGCACCGCCAGCCCCAGCGTACTGCGCGTCAGCGAGCGGCGGCCCGGCTTCATCGGCCGCTCAGTCCGAGGTGGCGGGGGAAACCGCCCCGCCGTCCATCGTATCGGGGTCGCCAAGGCTGACGCCATCCGACAGGTCGGCCACCGAAGGCATCGCCGTCTCGACAGCCGTCACCGCCGGTGTCGCCGTCGAGCCGGCCGGCGAGGTCGTACCGGCCACCACCGGATCTCCGCTGCCGGCTGCGGCCATCTGCGTTCCGCCCTGGTAGTCGCGCAGGATCTCGCCGGTGCGGGGGTTCAGCACGATCTCGCGGCGCAGGCCACCCAGGGCCGCGTCGATGCGGATGCGGCCCAGAAGGGTCCGGGTGACCACGATCTGGTTGTAGCCCTGCGCGCGCAACTGGGCGACGATCACTTCGTCGATCGGCTCGGCCCGGGCGGGCAGCGCCAGCGTCAGGCACAGCACCAGGCCAAGGGCCGAAGCGGCAAGCCGGGACCGGGGGGGCATCTTCCTCTCCATTCGTTCCGTGAGGGTCAGTCTAGCGGGAATACCGGGGTCTTGAAATGGCCCCACCCCTGGGGAGGGTGGGGCCATCTCTCCGGCCGGGGTGGCCGGGCGCGCGGCGGCTGGGGACGCCCCGCCGCGCGTGCCGGGGGCCGTCAGTCGGCGCAGACCTGGCGGCCGGTCCGCAGGATCACGCCGCAACCCGCTCCGTCGGTCTGCGGCTGGTCGGCCAGCCGATCGGCCGGCGGGGCAGTTTGAGGCGCAGTTTGAGGCGCGGCGCTGTCGACGGCCATGGTCTGAAGCTCTGGCGCGTCGACCATGGCGCCGGTGCAGGATTCGCAGAAATCCGGGTCGCCGCCGATCCAGACCTCGGTCGGTTCGCTGCCATCGCCCGGCAACACCTCGCCGCTGCCACCCCAGCCGAAGTCGTCGATCACGACGTCCGGGTCATCGACATAGACGCCATCGTCCACGATGCCGCCGTCATCCAAGGGGCCGCCGTCATCTCCGGGCGGAGGTTCGTCGATACCGGGGTCTGGGTCGGTACCGGGGTCGATACCGGGGTCGTCCCCCCAGTCGCCGCCATCTCCGCCGCCATCTCCGCCATCGTCACCGGTATCTCCGGCATCCGCACCGTCACCGGCATCACCACCGTCCTCGCCGCCGACCGTGTCCTGCACCAGCAGAAGGCGCGGCGCCTGCGCCGCGGCGCCGTCGCGCTGGATCGGGGCCGGTTTCGGCGCCAGCGGGGCGGCCCCCGCCCCCCAGGCCATCAGCGCCAGCACGGCGACGCCCGCAACCAGTACCATCTTTCCGTTCAGTTTCATCCGGATCACCTTTCCCTTGCGCCCTGCTCGACAGGGGTTTCGGCCCCACGCTGCGGTGCGACCAGGGCAAAGGCTTGGCAAGACGGGGCCTCCGGTCCATCCGGCAAACGATTACTGCGCCGGAAAAAGCACGGCATTCGACGGATAAGCGAATGTTTATGCGCCTGCGCACCCGCATCCGCTGCCAACCAAGGGGGGTGCGACGACTCGCGCGATTGCCGCGGCGCGCGCCTTGCGGCATCCCGCGCGCCATGCTGCCGCCGCGCTTTCCCGTGACCGATGCCCAGATCGACGCCGTCGTGGCCGAGTTCTACGCCTGCATCCGCAGCCACCCTGGCCTAGGGCCGGTCTTCGCCGCCCATGTCACCGACTGGCCCGCGCATGAGGCGAAGATCGCCCGCTTCTGGCGCAACGCCATCCTGTTCGAACGCAGCTATGACGGTAATCCGCTGGCCGTCCACCGCGCGGCGGGCGATGTGCGACCGGGGATGTTCGAGGTCTGGCTGGGGCTGTTCGATTCCGTCCTGCGGCGTGAACTGCCGGCCGAGACCGCCGCCGCCTGGTCCGAACTTGCGCACCGGATCGGCCGCGGCCTGCGCTTCGGGATGGAAGACCGTCCCGCCGGCCCGCCGCTACTTGGCTGACACCGCGGCCATCGGGGGCGCCGGATCGACCGGCACCGGCCGCACGCTGCCGTCGTCGCGCATCAGGTCCTCGATGAACAGGCTGAGGAGTTGCGGCCGCCCGGTCACCCCGGCCTTGCGATAGATCGCATTGGTCTGCGCCTTGACCGTGCCTTCGCTGGTGGCGCGCAGGCGGGCGATCTCGGCGGTGGACAGGCCCTTGATCGCGAACATCGCAACGTCGCGCTCGGCGATGGTCAGGCCCCATTCCTCGAAGCGTTCCTCCATCAGGTCGGCGAAGGCGGTCGAGGCGCGGCGCAGCCGTTCCTCGGCGCGGTTGCGGTCGCGCAGCGCGCGGCGCAGCATCAGCCCCCCCGCGACCACGCCCAGGACCAGGCCGAAGGCGGCCCCCACCTCCAGCAACTCGCGCAGTTCCCAGGGCATCGGCGCCACCGGCAGCCCCAGGACCGAGGCGAGGATGTCGCTGACGAAGAACAGCGCGCAAGCGACCTGCACCGCGAGGATCGCGAACAGGCCCCAGGGTCGTCTTGCCTTCCGCCCGGCCGGCCGGGACGCATCAGTCATCGTCGCCGCCACCCTTGCCGCTGTTGTCGTCGCCGTCGTCCTTGCTGTCGTCCTTGCTGTCGTCCCGGTCGCCGCCGTTGTCGTCGCCGCCATCGTCGCCGCCGCTGTCGTCGCCACCGTTATCATC